>JAHFQD010000282.1 GCA_023266455.1 Candidatus Muproteobacteria bacterium | reverse complement strand
GAACCAAGCGGGACGCACGTAAACGCCGGCGAGAAAAAATACCGCCCACGAAGCACTCGGTAGTATTTGTTGAACGGTAGGAAAGTGATGGCCACGGGTGGCGATCATCAACGCGATCAACAGCGTTCCGATGACAAGCTGTTGGCGGTTCGACAACGTCTGCATGAGCACTATCTCCTAATTAAGGGTTGAGTCGCCGGCGCGTATTGTGCACCGGCTGGTTGGAAAACGCGAAAAAATCATGATGAAAATCATTGTTGATAACCGAGCGTCACGAAGTAATTGCGCCCGGGGCTGTTATAGGTCGCGACGGTTTCATATTGCTTGTCGAAGATATTTCCCGCGCGAGCCTTGAGGAACCAATATTTTCCCATGTCGTAGCGCGCGTGCATATCCACCACGCAGTAGCCACCGACGCGTGTGGTGTTTTGCGGGTTGTCGAAGCGATAGCTTTGCATCAACCAGGTGCCGCCTAGATGCCAGCGTCGCAGCGTGTATTCTTCATCGGCTTTGAAGTCGCGCTGCGGACGCCGCGGCAACAGTTTGTCCGTTTCCACGTCGCGCGGATCGAGATACGTCAGGTTGAATGCGAGGCGGTTGTTGTCGGTTTTAAACGCGATTTCATTTTCAAGCCCGACGATTCGCGCTTTGTTAATGTTGAAGGCTTGAAACGTCGGCGGTTGGAAAATGATCAAATTTTCTATGTTCGTTTGGTATGCGGTGATCGACCACGTTGTCTGTTCCGCTTTACCGCGCAGCCCGATTTCGTAACTCTCCGAAGTTTCCGGTTTGAGGTTGGGATTGCCGATGCCGGGATAAAAAAGTTGGTTGAACGTCGGCGCTTTGAAGGCTGTGCCGTAGGACGTGACAAGTCGCAAACTTTCTCCGTCGATCGCATAACCCCAAGCGATGCCGCCGGTACCATGTGTGCCAAATGCTTGATTGTTGTCTTCGCGCAAGTTCAACGTGACATCGTGCGCACCGAATCCCGCTTGGTGTTGCACGAAGTAGCCCATGTTGCGGCGTTCGCTGGCGTTATACGCGGTCGTGCTGCTGACGGTTTCGTCTTGATAGTCGACGCCAAGGGTCGCGAGTTGCTTCGGCGCGAGCGTCACATCGTTTTGCCACGATAGTGTGCGGCGGCGCGTGTAAAAGTTCGACAAGAACACGCCGTCCTTGAAGCTGTCATTCTCATCGCGGCCATGACCACCTTGTAACTTAGTGACCCAGTTCGTGGTCGGTGCGAACTTAAGCTCGGTGCCGAGCGTGTTCTGAATGAAATCGGTTTGATTCGGATTACCGTCGAACTCGCTGTGACCTTGGGAATGCAACAGATGTGCGTCGAGGGTCGTGCCGTTGCCGAAGTCGTATCCCATGCGCGTGTTGAAACCGTTGTTGCGGTAACCGTCGCTGTCGGGTTCTTTGGCAACAGCAACATTGCGCGCGTTGATACCGTCGGTTTGGTAGCGTGAAGCGCCCACGCTGTAATGAAATCCATCGCCGGCGCCCGAGGCGTTGGCGGTGTATTCGCGCGACTCGAAGGTGCCATAGCCGACGGTGGCGCCGCCGTGGAAACCTTCTTGTCCTTTGCGCGTGAAGATTTGAATCACGCCGCCGATGGCGTCTGCGCCGTAAAGACTGGAACGCGGTCCGCGGACGATTTCGATACGCTCGATTTGTTCGATCGGTAAAAATTCCCAGGAGTATCCGCCCAGCGTCGCGGAACCGACGCGTGTGCCGTCGACGAGAACGATGACGTGGTCAGAGTTGGTGCCGCGCAGGAATACGCTCGTGGTTTTACCGTAACCGCCATTGACCGAGACGTTCATGCCCGGTGTACCGGCGAGGAGCTCGGCCGCAGTTTTAGCCTGACTGCGTTCGATGTCTTCGCGCGTGAGCACCGTGACCGCGGCTAAGTTATCGTCCGCGGTTTGCGCGGTGCGCGTCGTGGTGATGATGACCGGATTCAGAGTGGTTTCTTCGGCGCGAACAGCGACCGATACAACGCCTGCCGCGACGACGGCAGTCAAAACAGAATGACGCTTTTTCATTATTTCTCCGCAAGTCCGCGCGCACCCGCGCGAATCGATAGTCGGCATGCGGAAAGAGGAGTAGGGGAGAAGAGCGCGCGAAAACGTCGCGAAAAAAAATCTTCGCCCGCGCCGCCCTCCGCAACACCATTTGGGTTTTTGCGTCAGGCCGGTCTCCGGGCTCGCGAGACGATCAAAGATCACCTTCCCATCTCGCCAGAGCGACGAAACAGTGGTTCCACTATTTACAAGTGGTGATCTTTTTGACTCGCTTACCGTTGCGGGGGCAGCGCCGGCATCGCGTTGGGAACGCTCACCGGACTTCCCGTTTCACCTCGATCAGTCTTTTATAAAATCAAGACTGATGCGAGACACCTGATGCTATAAAACGTCGACGAATGCTAGGTGTTGTGCTGGATCGTGTCAACGTGAATACATTGCGCGGTTTTGTTGAAGTAAACGCGTAGAGAATTTTTTCGTTTAACGGCGCGCGAAATTAAAGAGCTTTTACTTTTATCTGATTGAAGATAATATCTTTTCCACGTCAAGTCCGGTTTACTGGCGTTATCAACCACCACCTAACGGCGTATAGTCACCTAATTAGTGATTGAAGGACATCGAAGCCATGAGTCACTCGCATAGAGAAAGTCCCGAATCCGCTGTTGAAACCGCTACTGCTCAGAGCGAGCGCCGGGATAGCGATCGCCGCGCCGGCAGCCGCGAATTAGTTCGTAAACTGCTCGCCGAACGCACCGAAATGTTCGTTCTCTATTGCCGTCTTGCTGGATTAGCCCCGTACAGTGGCAAGCCCAAGAACGGCGTGCACGAATTGCTGCAGGAATTTTGTCAGGTGTTGGTTGACTACATCGCCGCCGGGCATTTTTCGCTTTACGAACGTATTATCAACGGTACCGAGCGTCGTAAAGAAATGACCGAGCTCGCCGCCAACGTTTTTCCAAGCATTGCCGAGACGACGGAAGTGGCCTTGGCGTTCAATGACCACTACGACACCGACAAACTGTTCGAACTCTCCGCGTCGTTCCACGAAGAGCTTTCGCGTTTGGGCGAGCAACTCGCACAGCGCATCGAATTGGAAGATCAACTGCTAGAGGCGATTTCCAAGCCTCGCTAGGTCTCGATAAAAATCGAGAATGTCCCAAAAAAGCGTCCTCAAAGGACGCTTTTTTGTTTATGGCGTCAATTCGGATTTTTAACGGTGTAGCGGATGATCGACGCGTCGGTGTCCATGGTCGGCTTTACGACGCGCAGTCGTATCAGATAAACGCCGATCTTGTCGGTCGG
>JAHFQD010000281.1 GCA_023266455.1 Candidatus Muproteobacteria bacterium | reverse complement strand
CAAAAAGCGCTGATATAACCGCGGGGAGTGATGAAGTCGGTATCGCCGGTTGCCACGACGATCTCGGTATCGGGTTGGACACTTAGGAGATATTCGATAGCGGCTTCTAGATTGCGGCCCTCATAACCGGTGAAGTCCCATTCCGCAAACGCCGCAACGTTTCCGGTGTAGGGCACGTCGGAAGGCGCGGCGAGGTAATGCGTTAAATAATCGTTATAGAGGTGTAAGTAGGGATCGAGCCATCTGTCGATCGCCGGTTCAATGCTAAGCCCATCGGTTTCATTGTCGAAAGCAAGTCGAGCATCGAGAGCGCTCAACGCGTTAGCGCCACGACGTTTTTCTAGCGGGTATTTGCGCGCATGTGCATCGGCAAAGCCCGCTCGAAAATCGTTCACCGTCAGACGCAAATCTAAATTGTAAATATACTCTGGCGATAAACCGGTGAATTCAGCGATCTGTTGTGCGAGAGCCAATCTCGTAGCGTCGTCCGTGCCATAGCGCAGCGCGTCGAGGTAGGAATCGTTCAAGGTAAATTCCAATACGCGCTGGTATAGGCTTTCGGAATTTATCCAAAGTTGATCGAGTAATCCGTGATGATTCGCCGTTATCGCGATGGTAGGCAATATGTAGGCATACACCCGCGGATCGATGGCCTGTGTATCGCCCTGCTGTGGTACATGCAGGGCGTAATCGTAGACGCCTGAAATAAAATGAATGGCGTGGAAAGGAAGCCCTTGTTCTTGCAATTGGATAGCGGCATCGATGCCACGTTGAACGGCGTAAGAAGTGAAGGATGCGAAACGTTTTTGCGTTACGGTTTGACGTTCCGTATAGCGAATGCGCGATGGGAACAAGGTGAGTAACTTGCCACCCGGGCCAAATTGTTCGGTATGCCAACGGACGAAAGCGGCGAATGTTTCGGCGTCGCGCTGTACGCCATAGTAATGATTCGGTGCGGTTCCTGGGAAAACGCGTCCGCGACCCACGCCGACGGGAGAGAAAATCGCAATGTCGCAATCTTTTAAAGGGGTATCTTCATTTGGCACGAGTTTGGGAAAACTCAGATGACCGCCCGCATCGTTGTGCTTGATGCGCCAAGGCGCCAGCAATCCCATTTCCTTCCACATTCCCGGCGAAATAGGTCCACCGTTACAGCCAAAGAGAACCGTGGAGTTTCCTGGACGCCGATAGATAGTGACCGATGCCGTCCCGCGCGGCATACCACCGTCGTGCAGAATAATTGTTCCTGCGATCACGTCAAAATCGAGGGCTTCGCCATCGAGAATGATGCGCTGTTGCGTGATCGACACATCGCCAGTTGTCGCCGTGACACCGAGGTAGACGCTTGGGCCTAACGATTCGGGTCGTTGAACGATAGGGGCGGCAGGCGCGTCGATACGCGCCGCCTCCGTTGCGTCTGGGCGCGTGTTAGCCACCACCGTTGCCACCGCCGGTTGGACCATGCTTATATCCGGCGGGACCATGCTTATATGAAGACTGAGTCCATTCTCTTCACTCAAAATTAATGTGGCGTGTGTCGGCGCGAAGCCGAATTTCCTTATCATCCAAACGGCGGCGCGATAAAGCCGTAACTTGTCGAGCGTGCGTGTTTCACCTCGCGTAACGGCCCGATGCAATTCTTGTATTTCATAAAACTTAATATCTTCGATGACGAATTGCCGCCAGTTGGCGTCCGGTGCGTTTATTCCGCCGGTGGATTGCAATTGCGATACATACCATTGCTCTTCTGACGAGAGTTCAATGGGGTCCAATGCCACAGGTTGGCGAACGATTATTTCGTCGGTGACGGGCCTCCTGGTTTCGGACGAGAGTGTCGTGTACACCCGAAAATGTGACGGATCGACTCTTATCGCTACATCGGTCGTCGGTGCAGCGCCGGCGTCATCGCCTGCTTGCCGATCGTCGTCGTTGCGCATTTGATGCTGCTGTTCTAATTGCGAACGCATTGGCTGCCTATCGATCGGGGGACCTTCCGGTTCGGGATCCTTCCCGCCCCCCGCATCGTCGCGAAGGCGGGCGGCGCGTTCCATAATCATTCCAGTGGTGAAGAGCACGATTGCTTTCGTTGCTTCCGTTAATGGGAGCGATGCCCGGTAACCGCCGAGCGGTTCTTCAGAACTATTCTGCGTCCACTGAGTAAACGATTCGGGTTCTTCGGCGCCCATTATCGTCGTCTCTTCACCGAAGAGAATCTTTAGCGCGTCGTGATCGTCGTCGCGAAGCGTTTCAATGTAAGCTTTATCTCGTCCCATGGACCAGGCCATTTGTCTGGCCAAACGCGTCCAGTCGACGGTGGTGCTGATGGCTTGTTCCAAATCGGTGGATCGATTGGTTTCCGCATAGGCGCGGTAAAGCGTTAGGAATGTCTGCTTGATTATGTCGGCTTGCGTTTGAATTAGAGCGTCGTTTTTCCAATCGAATTCGCCACGCTCGTGCCAGTAACGTCCCGCCAATAACAGCCAACCGAAAAGATATTCGCCGAGATAATTGGCGAGATAGATGGCCCCTTTCTGAATCTCCATCGGATTGACGATAGCGGTTATTGGATCTAATTGAGGCAACGACCAATGCGAAGGATTCGCCAGAAGTTCTCTCACCGTGCAGACTTCCGCCACGTCGGCGACGCCGTTCAAACGCGGATTCGGAAACCGCGTCCATAACTTCCAAGCCTCGAGTTTCCCTGGTTCCATCCGGTTAGCCAACGGCGTAAACATACCGATCATGAAATGGTAGCGACGTTCTGTTTGCCGATCGTGAAACAGTTCGATGATGTCCGGATGTACGATGCCTTGCGCGGCCCAGTGTCCAAGCATTTCAAGATTTAGCATCGATGCGGCGATGAACTGTTCGGGCGCAACGCTCGGGTCTCCCAGATATTGCCAATGGCCCGGCGTGCCTTCGTATACGAAGACGGTGCAGTACCTGTTCGTTCGATAGAGTCGGCGTTCTTCAGGAATGTCGAAGAGCGCGCGTTGTATGGCATCGGGCATCGTATCGACTCGAAGGCGGACAACGGCGGCGTCATCGACCTGCACCGGTTTAAAGTTAACGCCGGGTAACGCCGGGAGTCGGAGGGATTCTTGGAGCAGTTGTTCCAACTGTTCTCGCGCTCGACGAAACTTTAATCCCAACATACGGCCGTCCGATGTACGAACGACGACGGTTCGGCCGTAAATGCCATACACCTCGCCGCCATGTGTTATCCGATCCCACGTTGCTTGCGATAACGCAACCTGTGTTGCGTCCGGCGTCGGCGGAAAAGAAGCGTTCCCGAGCAGTCTTTCAACATCGTCGGCGCTAAGCCGTTCAAG
>JAHFQD010000280.1 GCA_023266455.1 Candidatus Muproteobacteria bacterium | reverse complement strand
GCGTGGCGATGTCGATCACCGCCGCCGGTTTGTAGCGTTCCGCGTAGGTGAGCGCGTCGCACAAAATCAAACGGCCTTCGGCGTCGGTGTTGAGAATTTCCACCGTTTGGCCAGACAGGGTTTTGACGACGTCGCCCGGTTTGGTCGCTTGACCATCGGGCATGTTCTCGCAAGTGGGAATCAGGCCGATGAGATTGAGTCCGAGTTGGAGCTCGGCGGCCACATGCAGCGTGCCAAGCACGGTGGCGGCGCCGCACATGTCGAATTTCATTTCGTCCATCTTGTCCGACGGCTTAATCGAAATACCGCCGGTGTCGAAGGTGATGCCCTTACCCACGAGTGCGATCGGCGCGTCGCCTTCTTTGCCACCGCGATATTCGAGAATGATGAACTTCGGCGGTTCTCGGCTGCCGCGTGCGACCGAGAGGAAGCAACCCATGCCGAGTTTTTCCACGTCGTCGCGTTCGAGCACGGTGACGCCGAAATTAAATTTCTTGCCGAGCTCTTGCGCCTGTTCCGCCAAGTACGTTGGCGTGCACAGATTACTTGGCAGGTTGCCGAGATCGCGCACCAGTTTCATGCCGGCGGCGATGGCCACGCCTTCTTTAATCGCGCGTTCACCGGTGTCGAGATCGCTGCGCTTCGGCACCGCGAGCACCATGCGTTTCAACGCGCGGCGGCCATTCGTTTGTTTGCTTTTTAATTGATCGAATCGATAAAGCGTCGATTCGCCGACTTCGACGGCCTGACGAATTTTCCACGCGATGTCGTCGTGACCTTTAACTTCGAGATCGACGAGATAGCTGGTGACTTCGGTGGCGCCGGTGTCTTTCAGCGCGCTGATGGCGCGACTGGTGACATCTCGATAACGCGCTTCGTTAAATTCTTTTTCTTTACCGCAGCCGATGAGCAGTACACGTTCGCTAGGGAGGTTGGGAATGTTATGCAGCAACAACGCTTGGCCGATGCGGCCTTCGAGATCGCCGCGCCGCAACACGACGGAGAGGGCGCCACCGGCGACTTCGTCGATCTGTTCCGCTGCCGCGGAGAGTTTGCGCGTTTCGAATACGCCAACGATGAGGCAACCGCTGCGTTGTTTTTCGGGTGTCCCGCTTTTGACACTAAATTCCATGTTTCACTTCCCGTAGCGCGCCCCTGTCGGGCGAAAAAGTTGTGTTATAGTGCTCTGGGTGACGGATTACTTTCGCTTATGAATCAAGCCATTGATGGCCCTTCCTCTCACAAAAATGTTTGACGGGCAGCATTACGCCGATGAGCACCCGATTTACGGCGATTTTCCACCGTTGAGTGCAGCGTTGTCAAAGTGGATCGCGGATTTTTTTAAATGATCATCTACCGAGCCTTCGCCCGTGAAGCGGCGCGGAACACCCTCGCTATAACGTTTATTTTAACCATCGTGGTCGTCTTTTTCGGCCTGACAACGTTCCTGAATCGCGCGGTGAGCGGCGAGCTAGCCGAGGACATCGTCCTCCAGATGCTTGGGCTACAGACGCTTAAACGGGTGGATTTGCTCTTAGTACTCGGTTTTTACCTCGGTTCGCTGCTGACCGTGGCGCGTTGGTACCGCGATAGCGAAATGACGGTATTGGCCGCTTGCGGCATCGGTTTGCCGCAGATGTTACGGCCGACGCTGTTTCTGACCGCCATTATCGCGTTGTTGGTCGGCGTCCAGTCCTTCTATTTCACGCCATGGGCGGCGGGCCGCATGGATTTCATTAAGCTCCAGCGCGAGCAACAGCCGCAGCCGCTCGGGTTCACACCGGGCGTATTCAACGAAACCGCCGGCCATACACAGATCTTTTACGCCGAGCGTGTCGATCGCCAGACCGGAAATCTCGCCGGTGTTTTTATGAGCAGTTTGGATGCCACGACCCCGAACTTAGTGGTGGCGCGCTCTGGTTACCCTTATACGGACGAACGTACGAACGATCGTTTTTTGGCGCTGGTTGATGGGATGCTTTACGAAGGATCGCCGGGGGAAGCGGGTTATCGCGTCGTCAAATTCGAAACGTTGCGCGCGCGTCTCGATCCGAAGCGCGTCGACGAGCCGCCGCCGACGTTCGAATCGATGCCCACCATTGGATTGCTGCTTAGCAAAGATCCGCAAGCGAGCGCGGAGTTGCATTGGCGTATCGCTAAGCCGGTCATGGTGTTGGTATTGGTCTTGTTCGCGCTCGTACTGGCGCATACCGATCCGCGGCGCGGACGGTTGATGAATCTATTCACCGCGATTCTTGTTTATTTCGTTTACTCCAACATGATGGCGCTTGGACAAACCTTATTAAGAAAAGGTCAGGTGCCGGGAACCGTCGGTATGTGGTGGGCGCACGGCATCATGTTGGTGGTCGCGATTTACTTGTTCAGCCGGCGCGCGGCCGATCGTCCGTTGCTGTCGTCGGTGTTCTGGAGGCGGTCGTGATCGGTATTCTGGATCGTTACATCAGCAATCGCATTATTCTCGCGACCGGATTAGTCCTCGCGGTGCTGACCGCGTTAATGGCGTTTTTCGTTTTTGTCGACGCGATTTCCGATTACGGAAAATCCAATTTCGGTCTGTATCAACTGGCGCGCTATGTTGTGTTATCGCAGCCGCGACGGCTGTACGAAATTTTTCCGGTGGCGACGCTCATCGGCGCCTTGCTTGGGCTGTCGGCGCTGGCGGTGAACGCGGAGTTGGTCGCGATGCGCGCTGCCGGCATTTCGGTGACGGGCATCGTGCGCTCGGCGATGAAAGTCGGCCTGGTGTTCGCCGTCATCGCCACGGTGATGGGCGAGTACGTGGTGCCATACGCCGAGAGTCAGGCGCAGCTCGGTCGGGCGCAGGCCTTGGCGCAGGCGATACAGCAGGGCAAATCGGGACTCTGGCTGCGCGACGGCGCCAGCTTCGTCAATATCGGCGAAGTGTTGCCCGACTTAACGTTGTTAAACGTCAACATTTATTCGTTCCAGAACGAAATCCAGCTGCGTTCGCAGATACAAGCGGAACGCGCGGTGTACGACAACGGCGAATGGCGCTTGCAGAACGTGCGGCGCAGCGAGATAGAACCCAAGCGCATTTCCGCACATACCGCCGAAAGCGAACCGTGGAAAACCGGATTAACCCAAGACGTCATCGGCGTGTTCGCGGTCAAACCCGAAGGGCTGTCGATGTTGCATCTCACGCGATACATCGAACATTTGCGGCATAACGGCCAGAGCACCGAACGCTATCGCCTAGCGCTTTGGCAAAAGGCGTTGATGCCGTTGGCGGTGATGGTCATGGTGTTGCTCGCGACCCCGTTCGCGCTCGGCCACACCCGTGCCGGTCGTTTGAGTCAGAATA
>JAHFQD010000279.1 GCA_023266455.1 Candidatus Muproteobacteria bacterium | reverse complement strand
AAACACCTCGGCCGTTGCCGCGATCGACGCCGTCGAAAAAGATACGCACGCGTTCGCCGTGATAACGGCTCTTGACTTCGCGCACGAGCGTGTCGACAGTGGCGTTGAAATTGATCGGCAGGTATTTGTTGTACGTCAGATAATGCAGCGCCATCGGCAAGGCGTTCGTTAGCACCGCCAACGCCGTGAGCCCCGCTAACACTTTCCAAACCCGCTGATTCAACGCTTGTTGGTCGATGAAATAACAAAGCGCCGGCAGCACTAGGACATAGGCCGGCAACAAATAATACGGGCTGTAAAGATTGAGCACGAAGAAAACGCCGATGTAGGCAGCCGCGGCGGCCAGCATCGGATCCGCCAGCAGATGCGGCGCGCGGCGACGAACGAAGATTTGATACGCGCGCACCGCGAACAACGGCAACACAATCAAGATCAGCAACGGATCGGAAAAGAATCCATAGTTGAATAGCGTTTTAGCGAAAACGACGAACCAGCCGTCGGCGCCATAGCCGCTCGGTATGGCGTGCGCGCGGTTCGGCAGTACGGTAATCAAATAAAGCGCGATCCAAACGACGCTGCTAGCCATGCCGGCGAGATCGAGCGCCCGGCTCCGCCACGACGCGCGCCGCCAGGTGAACCACAAATGCGCGGCGCACAACGTGCCGACGATGATGAATACCGGCTCTTTATAATAAATCGCCAAATTCGCGGTGAGCAGCGCGGCGAGGAAATACCACCACGAGGGTTTACGTTGAAACGCGATATAGAACGCCAAGAACATCGCCAACAGCGTGGCCACGTTCTTCTCGATGTACAACAATTTGAAATAGGTGTTGGTGAGCGCCGGCACCGCAAATAGAAAAATCACCGCGAGATAATTCAGCGCGCGATTTTTCGATACCGAATTCAGCACGTACACCAACGCTAGCACCAGCGCGATGAGTTCGAGCGCGTTGAGCGCGAAGTAACCGAGCGGTTGGTGGGTAAACAACGCAACCAAGTTGTATTCCTGTCCACCGAGCGGGCCGAAGCGACCAATTTGCGTCGAGTCGTAATAAGGAAAATCTTTGCCATACATCGGGAAGAGTTTTCCGCTCTGCAAGGTCGGCAGGAAGGCGTATTCGTCGCTCGGAGAAAGATCGGGTTTGTAGAGCAGCAACGCGACGTAGAGCACGAGCAGTAAAAACAGGCACCAACCCAAGCCATGGCTACGTTTTGAGAGGCGATCAAAGAAAGTCATGCGGTGCCCGGCATTGCTATACAACGAAATCCAGAAGTCGATTCAATCGACTTATTTCAAGCCGTTCGGCTGAAACAACACCACACGGCTACCGGCTTGTTCGAAGTGAAACGGCACGTGAATCAGATTGCGCAACTGTTCGCGCAGTCTGTCGCGCTGTTCGGGTTGCACGAAGAACACCATGAAACCACCACCGCCCGCGCCGAGGAGTTTACCGCCGAGTGCGCCGGCGCGTTTGGCTTGGGTGTAAATATCGTCGATGGTGGAATTCGACACCTTATTCGACAAACTGCGTTTGTACTGCCAGCTCTCGTCGAGCAAACGCCCGAAATCATCTAATCCTTCGTTCTGCCGACTCAAAATCGCCAACGCTTCGAGAACCATTTCTTCCATGCGTTTGAGTTCGGTTTGGCGCGAGCTCAAGTTGTCGATCTTGGCCTTCGCGACTTCGGAAGCAAAACGCGAGATGCCGGTGAAAAACAACATCAAATGTTGTTCCAGGCGTTCAATGCGCGCACGCGGCAGGATCACCGGCGTCACTTTGAACGAGCCATCGGTTAAGAACTGAATCCGGTTGAACCCACCGAAAGCGGCGGCGATTTGATCCTGACAACCGACGTTTTCCTTCAGCACATCCTGTTCAATGTAGATCGCGTCGCGCGCCAGCTGCTCGTCGGTGATGTATTGACCGCGCAAGGCGTTGATCGCGTTCAGCAGGCCGACGGTGAACGCGGAACTGGAACCGAGACCGGAACGCGCCGGTAAATCGCCGTCGTGATGAATCTCCAAACCGTCTTCGCAGCGCAGCCAATCTAAAATGGCGCGCACCGGCGGATGTTGGATTTCGGAAATCTGCTGAACGTTTTCGATTTTCGAATAAACGATGCGGTACTTATGCTCGAAAAACGGCGGCAACTGACGGCAACTGATGTAGCAATACTTGTCGATCGCGGTAGAAAGCACCGAGCCGCCGTTTTCTTTAAACCACGGAGGGTAATCCGTACCACCGCCAAAAAATGAAATGCGAAACGGCGTTCTCGTAATGATCATGCGCTCGCCCGCACCACCGCATCCTGCGTACCGTACAACTGGCGCTTGAGTTTGATCTGGGTCATATCCTTGATGTGAGCCAACACATCGGGACCAAATTTGCGGCCGGCGTAATCCAAATAACGCGGATGTGTGAAGTAACGCATGAACGCCTCGTCGCGGAAGCGTAATACTTCAGCGCCGGGTAAGGTTTCCGTCGGCAACGGCGTGGTTTCGAAACTGTGCTGCGAGAAACCGATCCAGGAATCCGGCAGCTTCCATCCCTTCTCGACCGCCTGCTGATACAGCTGCGATCCGGGATACGCCATCGCAGCGTAGAAGTTGGCAAACTCGCAATTGGCTTCGAGCGCGAGATCCAGGGTTTCTTGCATGGTTTCGAGCGTGTCGTCTGGCAGACCGAAGATGTAATTGCCGATCACGTTGATGCCCGCGTTCTGAATCTTGCGCACGACGTCGATGATCTCCGACGTACCGAAACGGCCTTTCTCGACACCGTCGCGTACGTGCTTACTACCCGACTCGATGCCGAGCGCGAGCCAGCGGAAACCGGCGCGATTAAGTTTATCGAGGAACTCGTCCTTGACCGTGTCGACGCGCGCATACGCCCAGATGTTGAGATCGTAGCCGCGCTCGATGATGCGATCGCAGATGCCGAGCACGTGCTGACGATTGAGCACGAACATTTCGTCGACGAACTTTATATTCTTCACGCCGTAGCGCTCGACCAACACGCCGATTTCTTCGATCACCGTGTCCGGCGACCACATGCGATACGACGATTTACCGAACGGCGCGTTGATGCAGCAGAACGAGCAACGATAGGGACAACCGAGGCTGGTATGGATCGAGGCGTAAGGTTGCCGATCGTGAATGCTTTCGAAGCAATGCCAGTTGTGCGCGCGATACTTATTCATCGGCAGCAAATCCCAGGCGGCACTCGGCATTTCGCCGTCGAGGTCTTCCAAAAGCACGCCGGCAGGTGTGTTTAAGATCAACCCGCCGCGGCGATACCACAAGCTCGGAACGTTACCGAAATCCGACGAGCCGGCTTTGAGCGCGCGCGTGGTTTCGTAAATGGTCTGC
>JAHFQD010000278.1 GCA_023266455.1 Candidatus Muproteobacteria bacterium | reverse complement strand
ATAACCATCGAGGTTTTGGCATAACAGAAGTAACCGAAACGGTTTATGCGTGTCGTCGAGGTTTTGCAGCCAGACGTCGGCGCCGATGATGGGTTTAATGCCCTTGGCGACTGCCTCGCGGTAGAACTTCACAATGCCGAACACGTTAGCGATATCGGTCAGCGCCACCGCCGGCATGCCGTCGGCGATAGCCGCCTGCACTAAATCGTTGAGACGTACGATACCGTCGGACAACGAATATTCGGAATGGACGTGAAGATGAACGAACCCGACGCTCACGATGCTTTTATCCTTGAAATCATGATTTATAAATCAGGTGACATATTTTCTATATCACCATGATTTTTATTAAAAAAGTTATTCAGCCAACCGCGTGCGCACTAATGTAAAACTCCGCCGGTGAATCGGGCTGACACCTAGCCGCGTCAACGCATTGCGATGTTCCAGCGTCGGGTAACCTTTGTGTTTCGCAAATCCATAACCTGGATATTCTCGATCGAGGTCGCACATCAGCGCGTCGCGCGTCACTTTCGCCAGAATCGATGCCGCGGAGATAGCGGGCACGGTGACGTCTCCCTTGATAATCGTCCGTACCCGGCATGTTAGCGTCGGGGCATGCGTACCGTCTACCAACGCCATCGTCGGCGCGGGCGATAACGCCGTCACCGCGCGCTGCATCGCCAGCAGCGAGGCGTGGAAGATGTTCAGGGTATCGATCTCTTCCACTTCGGCGCGGCCGATAGCCCAACCGATCGTGCGTTCGCGAATTTTTTCCGCTAATTCTTCGCGCCGTTGCGGCTTCAGCACCTTAGAGTCGGCTAAACCGATAATTGGGCGTGCTGGATCCAGAATCACCGCCGCCGCGAACACGGGACCCGCCAGCGGACCCCGGCCGACTTCGTCAACGCCGGCAATCAGGATTTCGGTTTCGCTATCGTTATTCACCGCCACGCCTCTGGGTTTTGGATCGCCGCCGCGTTTCCGCCGGTAATAACGCGATCACCGCTTGCGCCGCGCGCACATCGGCGCGCCGTCGGAGCGCGCGGTGCATCGCCTTGAGATCGTCGCTCATGGCTTCGGCTTCGTGCGGATTGGCTAACAAACGATCGATCGCGCGTCCGAGATTTTCCGGCGTGGCGTCGGATTGAATGTATTCTGGTACCAGCTCATGTCCGGCCAGGTGATTCGGTAACGAATAAAACTTCACATGCAACATCGGGCGAATCAGCAACGACGACCACCATGAAATCCGATACGTCACGACCATGGGTTTGCCGATTAAGGCCGCCTCCAGTGCCGCGGTTCCGGAAGCGCATAAGACGATGTCCGACGCCGCCATCGCCTCGCGCGAATTGCCGAGCGTAACGGTAATGGGTAAGGGCGATCCCGCGGATCGCGCTAACGCTTGCTCGAACGCCTGCATTGTTTGTTCGGTCGCGAACGGCGCGACGAAATGAATACGCGGATGGCGCGCGTGCAACCAACGCGCAGTTTCGACGAATAAATCCGCGTGTCGCTTGAGTTCACCGCGGCGACTGCCCGGCAACAACGCGATAATGGTTTTATCCAACGGCAATTGCAGTTTGCGGCGCGTACCGGCTTGATCTTGGCGTAAGGGAATCGCATCCGCCAACGGATGGCCGACGAAAGTCACCGGCACACCGTGCTCGCGATAATAATTTTCCTCGAACGGAAACAAGGTCAGCATGTGATCCACCGCACGGCGAATCTTATGGATACGCCATCGGCGCCAAGCCCAAACCGTTGGACTCACGTAGTGGACCGTACACACCCCAGCGGCGCGTAATTTTTGTTCCAGGCCGAGATTAAAATCCGGCGCGTCCACGCCGATGAAAATATCCGGCGGATCTTGCGTGAAGCGTCGTGCCAACTGACGGCGAATATCGAGAATCCGCAACACCCGATCGAACGCTTCGAAACCCATGACCGTCAACGCGTCCATGGGGAAAAGACTGACGCAGCCTTCCGCTTGCATCTGCGGTCCGGCGATTCCCTCGAAAGACACATCGGGTAAGCGTCGTTTCAATTCGCGGATAAGACCGGCGGCGAGCATATCGCCGGATACTTCTCCCGCTACGATGCCGATTCGGATGGGTTTCATTACTGCTTTTTTCCTTGAAACAAAACCTCAAAACACGGGCAGCCCACCCGTCCGCTCCTCCATTCCCGTGCGGGGGGAGAAGCGAACCGAGCACGCTGCGTGACTTCCTGATTACCGAACGATGCCGCGTTCCGACTCGGCGATGAACTGCACGAAATGATTTACTTCCGGGTGTGTGCCGCATAACGGTTCTAACTCCGCCAGCGCTTCGGTCAGCAGGCGATCCGAGCGATAAACCGTTCTGTAAGCGCGCTTCAGCGCCTCGATCGTCTCGTCGGAAAATCCACGCCGTTTCAAACCACGCAGGTTCAAGCCGTGCGGCACGGCGGTGTTACCGCCAACCATCAAGTACGGCGGAATGTCTTTGAAGGTCACGGTGTTAACCGCTGTCATGCAATACGCGCCAATGCGGCAAAACTGATGCACCATGGTAAAACCACCGAGCACGGCGCAATCGCCGACGTGCACATGGCCGGCGAGACTGGAATTGTTAGCGAACACCGTCTTGGAACTGACAATGCAGTCGTGCGCCACATGGCAATACGCCATGATGAAATTATCGTCGCCGACACGTGTCACGCCGCCGCCGGGAACCGTGCCGCGATTTAAGGTGCAATATTCGCGGATGATATTGCGATCACCAATTTCAAGCCGCGTCGGTTCGCCTTTGTATCCATGATGCTGTGGCGATTCGCCCAACGAAGCGAACTGATAAATGCGATTCTCGCGACCGATGCGCGTCGGTCCATTGATGACGACGTGTGGACCGATCCACGTACCATCTCCGATCTCCACGCCGTCGTCGATGACGGAAAACGGACCGATATGGACGTCCGACCCGATGCGCGCGCCGGCGTGAACGACGGCTTGTGGGTGGATCATTCGTCGCTTCCTTTATAGGTACACATCAGGCTAGCGCATGCGACGAGGTCGTCTCCGACTTTCGCTTCGCAATCGTACATCCACATGCTGCGCATCTTGCGCTTGATCGACGCGTATAAACGCAACTGATCGCCTGGCTCCACCGGGCGCTTGAAACGCGCGCCGTCGATGCCGACGAAATAAATCACCGAATCCGCCGTTGGCACGACATCGACGCTCTTCAACGACAACAACGCACAGGCCTGGGCCATGGCTTCGAGAATCAACACGCCTGGCATGACCGGCCGATGCGGAAAATGCCCAGGGAAAAACGGCTCGTTGATCGTGACGTTCTTGATCGCTACCAAGGACTGATCTTTATTGAACTCGAGT
>JAHFQD010000277.1 GCA_023266455.1 Candidatus Muproteobacteria bacterium | reverse complement strand
CGCCAAAGCGATCGCAGCTGGCGCGCATTGCATCATGGTCGGTAGCTTGCTTGCGGGCACCGACGAGTCGCCAGGGCAGATCGAAATGTTCCAAGGCCGTTCTTATAAGAGCTATCGCGGCATGGGCTCGCTCGGCGCGATGGGCGAGGGCTCCAGCGATCGTTATTTCCAAGAAGGCGCGACCGCAGAGAAGTTGGTGCCAGAAGGCGTCGAAGGTCGTGTGCCGTATAAAGGCCCGATGGTGAATGTGATTCACCAACTCATGGGCGGCCTACGGGCTGGCATGGGTTACACCGGTTCGTCGGACATCGAAGCGCTGCGCACCAACACCCAATTCGTGCGCATCACGAACGCGGGTATCCGCGAATCACATGTGCACGACGTGATGGTGGTGAAGGAAGCGCCGAATTATCAGCGAGAGTAACGTACCGTTTACTTCATTCCTGCTTGACCTCTCCCTTGAAGGGAGAGGGACTACTTAAGATGACCGACCCACATTCACAAAAAATTCTCATCCTCGATTTCGGTGCGCAATACACGCAACTCATCGCGCGTCGTGTGCGCGAGGTCGGTGTGTATTGCGAGATTCATCCGTTCGACATGTCGGCGGAAGAAATCCGACGTTTCTCACCGCGCGGCGTCATTCTCTCCGGTGGTCCGGAATCAGTGACGTTGGACGCGACGCCGCGCGCGCCGCAATTGGTTTTCGAATTAGGCGTGCCGGTACTCGGCATTTGCTACGGCCAACAGACGATGGCGCAGCAGCTCGGCGGCAAGGTCGAGGGTTCGGATCATCGCGAGTTCGGCTACGCGCGTGTGCGTATGCATGGCCATTCCAAATTATTTAAAGGCATCCGCGACGAAGCCGAAGAATCCGGCGCTGAGTTCTTACACGTGTGGATGAGCCACGGCGATCGCGTCACCCAATTGCCGCCGGGATTTAAAATCATCGCTGCTAGTCCGCACGCGCCGTTCGCCGGCATTGCCGACGAGACACGCTCTTTCTACGGCGTACAGTTCCATCCGGAAGTCACGCATACCACGCAAGGCGCGGCGATTCTGCAACGCTTTGTGCTCGATATCTGCGATTGCCGCTCGCTGTGGACGCCGAGCAATATCGTTGAGAGCATGATCGCGTCGGTGCAGGCGCAAGTGGGTAAAGACGACGTGCTGCTGGGTTTGTCCGGTGGCGTCGATTCTTCCGTCGTCGCCGCGTTGTTACATCGCGCGATCGGCAAACAGCTGACCTGTATCTTCGTCGACAACGGCCTGTTGCGTTTGAACGAAGCCGATCAAGTGATGGCGACGTTCGCTGAACACATGGGCGTTAAAGTCGTGCACGTAAACGCCGAAGAACGTTTTCTGTCGGCGCTCAAAGGCGTGAGCGATCCTGAGCAGAAACGCAAAATCATCGGACGCGTCTTCATCGAAGTGTTCGAAGACGAATCCAAGAAACTGAAGAATGTGAAGTGGTTGGCGCAGGGGACGATCTATCCCGACGTCATCGAGTCGGCCGCCTCGCGCACTAAGAAAGCGCACGTTATTAAGTCGCATCACAACGTCGGTGGTTTACCCGAGCGCATGCAACTGAAGTTGCTCGAACCGCTGCGAGAACTGTTTAAAGACGAAGTGCGTCGTGTCGGCGAAGAACTCGGTTTGCCGCGGCAGATGATTTACCGCCACCCATTTCCGGGACCGGGATTGGGCGTGCGTATTCTCGGCGAAGTCAAAAAAGAATACGCCGATTTGTTGCGTAAAGCGGACGCGATTTATCTCGAAGAACTTTATCGCCACAACCTCTACGACAAAGTCAGCCAGGCGTTCGTCGTGTTCCTGCCGGTGAAATCCGTCGCCGTGCTTGGTGATGCGCGCGCTTACGATTACGTCGTCGCCTTGCGCGCCGTCGAAACCGTGGATTTCATGACCGCTACCTGGGCACGGTTACCGTATGAAGTGCTTGGTACGATTTCCAACCGCCTCATTAACGAAGTGCCCGGTATTTCCCGCGTGGTGTACGACGTTTCCGGCAAACCGCCGGCGACGATCGAGTGGGAATAAAAACGCGCCCTATCCTCATCGTATGAACGATGAACTCGACATGCAGTGGATGCAGCGCGCCTTGGCTTTGGCGCGTCACGCCGAAGAGGCGGGCGAGGTGCCGGTCGGCGCCGTCGTCGTGTTGAACGGCGAAGCGATCGGCGAAGGCTGGAACCAACCTATTCGTTCGAATGATCCCACCGCGCACGCCGAGATCGTCGCGTTACGCGCTGCCGCGATTCGCCTACGCAATTATCGGCTGCTCGATACCACGCTCTACGTGACACTCGAACCTTGCGCGATGTGCGCGAGCGCGATGGTGCACGCGCGCGTCGGACGCGTCGTCTATGGTGCGCCCGATCCTAAAGCGGGCGCCGTTGGCAGCGTGTTTAATCTATTGGATTCCGACAAGCTCAATCACCGCGCGCAGGTTGTCGGCGGCGTGTTAGAACAAGCGTGCGGCGATTTGTTGCGAGGTTTTTTTAAAGCGCGCCGTTAAAGCGCGGGAAGTTTCAGTTTCAGCGCTTCGGTGCGCGACTTCGCGCGTTCTTCTTCATCGAATCGTACTAGCACGTCGTAATAAGCACGCACGCGATTGACGAACAGCACCGGTTCGGCGCCGCGCGCGAAACCATAGCGTGTGCGTTCATACCATTTTGGATCTTCCAACAACGGCAAACGCGCGGCGACGTCGCTCCATTTATTTTGATTTCCGCCTTGGCGCTCGGTGAGGATGCGCGCGTCTTCGAGATGGCTGACGCCAAGGTTGTACGCTGCCAACGCGAACCAAGTCCGATCCGGCAACGGAATGAAGTGCATGCGGTCGTAGAGGTCACGCAAGTAACGCGCGCCGCCGTTGATACTTTGCGCGGCGTCGAGGGCGTTGGTGACGCCGACTTGTTTGGCGGTGTCTTCGGTCAACATCATCATGCCACGCACGCCGGTGGGGGATACCGCGCTCGGATCCCAGAAGGATTCTTGATACGCCATCGCCGCCAACAACCGCCAATCGAGATTGACCTGGCGCGATGCAGTTTCGAAAGCGTTTTTGTATAACGGCAAGCGATTACGCACGCGCGCGTGGTAGACCGTGAGATTGACGAGGCTGAAGTGATTCGCCGGTCCGTAGTAGCGATCGACCAAGCGCGCCATTTCGCCGGCGGATTTATATTTTTCTAAAAACTTCACCGCCGCGTCGTAAAGACTGCGATCGTCCGACGCCGGTACCGCCCACATCACCGATTGCGGCGGCGCTAGATCAAAGGCGACTTGCAGCTCGGGAAAAAATTGCCGGTTCAGCGCGATGGTCTGCGAATCGGCGACCGTGATTTCCAGCAAGCCTTCCCAAACTAGTTGCAGTAATTCTTCGGTGTTTTT
>JAHFQD010000276.1:746-3429 GCA_023266455.1 Candidatus Muproteobacteria bacterium | reverse complement strand
AGCGCGCGCGCAACTGCCAGGCGTTGAAATAACTGCAGGCGAGTAGGACGTCGATGCGTTTTTGCAGCGTACGATCGAACGGAATGAAATCGGTGCCGCCGCTGACGAAAGCGAAACGCGTTTTCGAAGACGACGGCATTAACCGCGGCCAAAAGAAATCGAAGGGCTTATCGACGATGATCCAATCGTAACCGCCCTCGATCACGGCCGAACGCGCGTGACGCGCGAAACTCATGCGCTCGACCGTGCGCTGAAAACGACTGCCGAGATCAGGCACGCGTTCACGTGGACAAAATGGAAAGGTGCTTACTTTTACGTTTCCAAGAGATCGTGGCGCCGAAACCTCGCCCGCACCGCTGAAAATATTAACGTCATGCCCGGCGCGCGCCAGCACTTCGGCGAGCTTCCAGACGACGGTTTGTAAACCACCGTAAGAAACCGTGACAGTAACGTCGATGAACGCGATGCGCGCCATGTATTCGTGATCCGAGAAACGTTAACGCCGTTAAACGCATGGCGCCGAAATAATATTGGCGAAAGATAGTACCGTTACGCCGCCGGCGCGAGCAATTGGGTTAGTGAAACGTCAAGAATAAGCAATTGCAACACTTGCTCCGCCAAACTCTCGCGTCCCGCGATAAAGACGCGCGTCAACTCATCTACGCGTGGCGCGCCGAGCTGCCCGTTGGTGGACGACTGCAAACGCGCGCCGAGACCATCAAGCCGGTCGCGCAGTTCGTCGCGCAACCAACCCACGAGCGGCGGATTGAACCCGCGTTTCTTTTGTTTGAATAAATCGAGGCGCGCACACAGTTCGCAGACTGCACCGAGCGCCTGCTTCGGTGGGTCGGTAAAGCGGCGCCCGCGCGGCAGCGCCAACACCGTTTGGTAGAGACGATGATCGAGCAAGGGCACGCGCAACTCTAGCCCGTGCGCCATCGTGCACAAATCTCCCTTTCGAAGAATATATTCTGCTAGATAATTATTCATATCCACGGCGAGCAAGGTTTCAAGCGCGTCGCCGTCGTCGACCGGCATTCGATCCCAATACACCGGTGACATATCGAGCAAGTCCGGTTGCAGATAGCGCCGCAGCGATGGCCACATGCCGGAGAAGCGCAGACTGTAAGCGGAGAGCCAATCCATCGACAGCTCATCGCGCCATTTTTCCCATTTGCCGGGCACCGCGTTTTGTTCGCGCGCCGCGACCGGAATCCGCAAGCCGCGCCGCCAGCGGCTTTGCAAATGTTTAGCGTAGCGTTTGTAGCCGGCAAACAGCTCGTCGCCACCGTCGCCGCCCATGACCACGCGCACGTGTTCGCTCGCGGCGCGGGAGAGATACCACAACGGAATCGACGACGGATCGGCGAACGGTTCGTCCAAATCCGCCACGATACGTTCGAAGTCGGCGCCGATATGTTGTTCGATGGGCAAAGTGCGATGCGGCAATCCCAGTTGCTGCGCCACTTGTGCGGCTTGCGCGGATTCGTCGAACGACGTACCAGGAAACGCCGCGGTATACGCGGTGATATCGCGATGCCCGGTGCCGACCAACACCGAGGCCACGGCGGTAGAATCGATACCTCCGCTCAAAAATAAACCGACCGGTCGATCCGACACCGTGCGCAGCGCCACCGATTCCGTCAACGTCGCTTCGAACTCGGCGGCATCGGCTTTTGGTTTCCAATAGTTGACGATTTGGAGCGCGCCACTTTCCAGATCGAAACACGCATAATGCCCAGCGCGTAGGCGTTCGATGTCTTTGAAAATCGTGCGCGGCGCCGGAATGTAACGATGCGCGAGATAGGCGTCGATTCCAGCCGACGAAACTCGTCGCTCATCCGAACCCAGATAGGGCAGCACCGAGCGCACCGTGGAACCGAAGACAATTTCGCCTGAGCGATGCGAATACACCAACGGCTTAATGCCGAGACGATCGCGCGCGAGATAGAGTTTCTTGGTCCGCTGATCCAACAACGCAATGGCGAACTTGCCGCGCAGCCGCGCTAACACGTCGATACCCCATTCGGCGTAACCGTGCAGAATAAATTCTGTGTCGCTGGTGGTTTTGAAGTGGTAGCCGCGGCGTTTTAATTCTTCAGCGTCGCGTTCCCAACCGTAGACCTCGCCGTTGTAGCTGATCCAAATATCGCCAGCGGGATTCGCCATCGGTTGATGCGCGAGTGTGCGCAGATCGCGGATCGAGAGCCGCGTATGCAACAAGGCGATTTGCGCGCGCTCCGACGCTGGTTCGAAACGTTGAGTCCAGGTCGACACACGCTGCGCGTCGGGACCGCGCGGCGCCAAAGCGTTGAGCATTTGTTGCCAACAACGATCGACGATCCAACGATGACCGGCGAAGCCGGCTATGCCACACATAGCTTCTGGGGATGAAAAAAGAGAAGGATTATACGGATACTTTGCGCCGTACGAACTGGCCGCCACTCCAATAAGGACGGTTGGGGAGATGTTGGCCCATACCGAAGCGATGTCCAGCGCGCAAGGTATTCGAGGTATAGCGCAGAGCCTCGGCCACGGCCAGACGTACTTCCAACCCATGCGCCAGCGTCGCCGCGCAGGCGGAGGCGAGCGTGCAACCCGATCCATGGAATTCTTGTGGCAGACGCTCGTAGGCAAAGGTTTCGATCAAACCGCGACGGCCGTATAGGCGGTTGAATACTTG
>JAHFQD010000276.1:0-736 GCA_023266455.1 Candidatus Muproteobacteria bacterium | reverse complement strand
TTGTTCTGTGGGCTCGTGTGTACCGGTGACGAGAACGTGTTCGCAACCGTCTTCCATTAATTCGTGGGCGCAAGCATCCAGCGTATCCGCTCCCGGCGCAAGCCGGCGCACCTCCAGACTATTCGGGGTCGCGAGGGTTGCGCGCGGCAGCAGCAACGACTTCAACGCCTCATCGAGAGACTCCTCCGCTAATGCCTGACCACTGCCGGAGAGTTGTACCGGATCCACCACCAGCGGAATGTTGGGATAATCGTGAACAATGGAAGCGACGGCGCTCACCACGGCGCGGTTGCCCAGCATACCGGTCTTGAACGCGGCTACCGGCATGTCTTCTAACACTGCGCGGGCCTGGGCGATCACAAGTCCGGTATCGACGCAGGTAAATTGTTTGATGCCGGTCGTGTCTTGCGCGGTCACCGCCGTTACCACGGTAGCGGGATGACATCCGAATGAGGTGAGCGTAAGACAATCGGCGATGATGCCGGCGCCACCAGTAGGATCGGTGCCGCCAAAAACAAGAACGATTGGTGGAATTTCGATATTCATGGCGTCACCGCATCCCGTATCAGTTGGCGCAAGCCTCGGATAAGGCTTGGATGATCGTTAAGAGCGGGCGCCACACGGTAGTGCGACACTCCCTCGTCGCGTGCGAGTTGGGCATAAAGCTGGCCTAACTCATATAAAGTTTCAATGTGATCCGACACAAAAGCAATCGGGTAAACCAGCATTTGTTTAG
>JAHFQD010000275.1 GCA_023266455.1 Candidatus Muproteobacteria bacterium | reverse complement strand
TCAAAGAAGAAACGGCGTATTCCGATCCAAAACGCGGATAGATTCCGATTTAGCCCGCGGATGAATTCTTATGGCGCGCGCGGATAAATTCCGATTCAAAACGCGCATGGATTCCGATCTCACGCGCGCTTTTTTGATCCGCGCAGGTTTTCTTCCCAAATCTAAGCTAACGACCCAACTTTAATGAGATTTTGATCTACCAGCTCCAAACGCCGGTAGGTTTCGGTACGGACTTTTCACGTCTATTCGTTCGGTGGCTCGAAACGATAGAGGTGAAATATGTGTAACAGAGGGTTATCTATGCGAAAAATTAAAGAAGTGCTGCGGTTAAGGTGGCTATCAAAACTGACATTCGAAAAGATTTCAGACAGTTGCGTGATTTCGCAGACGGCGGCTCGCGATTATGTCACTCGTGCTCGCTCAGCGTCCCTTAACTGGGACGCCGTTCAGGCCATAGACGAGGAAGGTCTTGAGGCGCTCCTTTTCCCGAATCGATCTTCCGGCGGTAACGGCCAAAAACTCGCCGGAATGAATTTCGCTGACTTTCATATGAACCTCCGCAAAAAAAGTGTTACCAAACTTCTTTTATGGCACGAGTACCGCGAACGTAATCCCGCCGGTTATAGCTACAGCCAACTTTGCCTTCTTTACCGTGAGTATCTTAGAAAAACGCGAATTAGCCTCAGACATACGCATACGGCCGGCGAAAAAATGTTTGTCGATTACGCCGGTCAAACCGTACCGATTTACGATGCAATAACTGGTGATGTCAACCATGCGCAGATATTCATCGCTTGTCTCGGTGCCAGTCAATATACATACGCTGAAGCACAGCCGTCTCAATCGCTTCCGTGCTGGATTGACGGTCATATCCACGCATTTGAATTTTTTGGTGGCTGTCCAGAGATCGTCGTCCCCGACAATTTGCGTGCCGGCGTAAGCCGAGCCTGCCGATATGAACCCGATTTAAACCCAACGTATCATGATTTAGCAAAGTTTTACGACGTGGCTGTTATTCCAACTCGTGTGAAGAAGCCTAAGGATAAGGCCAAAGTCGAAAATGCCGTTTTATTATGCGAACGCTGGATTTTAGCGGTCATTCGCAACCGAAAGTTTTTTAGTATCGCCGAGCTCAACGAGGCGATTTTGGAACTTTTAATCAAACTCAACGAAAAGCCATTTCAAAAACTACCAGGATCGCGCAAAAGTGTATTCGAAACGCTCGATCGCCCGGCGCTAAAGCCTTTGCCACAGGAAGCCTATGAGTTTGCGGAGATAAAATTAGCGGGCGTTAATATCGATTATCATATTGTGGCCGACGGCCACTATTATTCGGTACCCTATACGATCATTGGCGAAGAAGTTTTAGTCAAACTTCGCCGCGGTACGGTAGAAATTTTTCACAAAAACCGGCGTGTCGCGCTCCATAAACGAAGCTACGTCAAGGGCGGTTATACAACCGCACTGGAGCATCGCCCGAAAGCACATCAAAAATACCTAGAGTGGAGTCCCGCACGTTTACTACGGTGGGCGGCGACGGTGGGTCCGCATACTGAGCAGATATGTGCGACGATTATGGCGGAGCGTGACCATCCGGAACAAGGTTTTCGGAGTTGCATGGGAATTTTTCGATTATCTGAGCGGTACGGCAATTTACGTGCCGAAGCGGCAGCACGGCGCGCCATTTATTTCAGTACTAATTCGTACAAGGCAATTAAAAAGATTCTACTTCGAAATCTTGACCAAGCTGCCCTACCTAATAAGGCATTAGCAGCGCCACCGGTACCCGAAGCGACAATCCACCACGAAAATGTTCGGGGTGGTGATTATTACACGCACAACATTTCAAACGAAGGTGAGGCAAACGATGACTATTTATCAAACATTGGAGAAACTTGCGCAAATGAAGTTATCCGGGATTCTGGCGGCACTACAAGAGCAGCGTGCGTCGACCGAGGTCCAGGAGCTTAGTTTTGATGAACGCTTTAGCATGCTAATTGACCGGGAAGACCTGGAGCGTCGGAATCGAGCGTATTCGGCACGCATGCGGCGTGCGAATTTAAAATTTCCGACGGCATGTTTTGAAGAAATAGATTACCAAAACCCACGAGGATTCGACAAAGGTCAAATACTTTCATTTGCAAGCTGCGATTGGGTCGAGCGGCACCAAAACATTATTTTCACGGGCCCATCTGGAATTGGCAAAGACTATTTAGCGTGCGCAATATCTCAACGCGCTTGTATGATGGGGTATTCAGCAACGTACTTGCGTGTGCCGCGACTCGAAGAAATTATACGGAGCGCCCGGGCAGAAGGGTCGTTTGAACCGCTATTAAACTCGATTGCGAAGCACGACATATTGATATTGGACGATTTTGGATTAGCACCAATGACCGATGAACTGCGGCGTGACTTCATGGAAATAATTGATGATCGTTATAACAAAAGGTCCACCATTATTACCGCACAACTACCGGTAGAGAAGTGGCATGAAATGATCGGCAATCCAACAATTGCCGACGCCATAATGGATCGTCTAGTCCATAATGCCCACCGAATAGCATTGAAGGGGCCCTCGGAGAGAAAACGCCGGTCGGTGCTTGTAGAAAAATCAACAATTAATTAACGCTCGTCGCATGGCTCCGACGGGATTTAAACCATGGACTATGGACAGTGACGCACTGTGGACAGCCGGAGTCTGCCCACAGTGCTTGGATAACGCATTTGCGTTACCCACACTGCCCACAGCCCCTACGACTACGAATTCTATTTACAGGAATAAACAATATGATGTAGCAACAACGGACGTCGCTTCGCTCCGACTCGGGGGAGAACCTGCCGGATCATGCGCGCGCGAGATCGGAATGTATCCGCACTTTGCCTTCGGAATCATCGCGCGTTTTCATCGGAATATGCACACACTCACACATCCCACTGTAATATTTGAGGAAACTCATCCGCCGATTGCTGTATTTCACATATTTTATCGTCTAGAAGGTGTGAGTTATGTCGTTGCCGTGGTAAAAGTCAAGGCGGAAGGTTGTTTCCTGGTTACGGTTTACCCAATTAAACGTAAGATCCGACCGAAACATGCAAAGTTAAAGAGATTGAAACTATGAGCGGCAAACATCCCACAATTCATTTCGACAAAGACGACGGAGGTGGCGTCCTTAGCGTTTATTTCTACGACGGGCCCTATGGTCCCGCCCAAGAAGCCAAAAAGGGCGACGGCGTGCTATTTTTGGCGCCAAATGGGGAGATTCTTGGGGCCATTTTTGATTTCGTCTCAACCGCCGTTTGGCGGACCTGACAAAGTACTCGATTATTTGGGCCGCTATACTCGTATACAGGTGTTGCTGGCACTTTTGGGATTCATAGAAGTTGTATCTTGTGGAAAATCGGGAGATTCGGAAAAAGCCGCCAACCCTGGATCTGGTT
>JAHFQD010000274.1 GCA_023266455.1 Candidatus Muproteobacteria bacterium | reverse complement strand
GTGATCGAGTGTCGTGCCGGTGCGAGTGACGACGATTTCCATGCCGAGGTCGGCGTGCGGGGTAGAGAGCAGACCGTTGATGTCGAGGCCTGGACGGGAAGGGACGACGCGGTGATTGAGCGCTTCTACATCACCGCCTTCTTGTTGTCGAGATCCGCCCTTCGGTTGGGGTGCCTCGACTCGTGACGAACCGTCGTCCACCTCATCGATGGTATTCGGCTCACACCATTGTTGACGCCGTACATCGAAAACACGACGTCTCATGTAATCCGCTGCTTCTTGGACCGCTCGTTCAGTACCGGTGACGCCTAAATCGGTATCGCGATTTAACAGCGATAACGACTCGATCTCATCTCTTAACGATCGCCAGAGATCCATGAAGAGGCGAGACATCTCATCCTGTCGAATCGGCGCGTGTTCCGCGCTTATCGGTATCGCGCGGTAAACCTTTAGAACGCCATGTGTAATGCTCCAGCCGAGGTCGAGATTCGGTACATGCGTCACGCTCAATTCGAATCCGAGATGCCGTAATTCAGTCATCTCGCTGTCGTATACGATATCTCCGTCGGTGAAATCGTTTGGTTCGCATATGAGCCACCCGTCTTCGTTGAGGCTTGCTCTAACGTTTCGTAATATTTGTTCCCTTCCGGCCGGGCTAAAGTGTTTGAGCACGTTTTGCAGGAAGATCACATCTCTTCGAGTGGCCAACGGTTGTTCGAGGATGTTCCAATGGAAAAAGTGAATGTTGCTTCTCGCTTCATCCGTGAACTGCAACACATAGCGACCGTTTTGGATTTCCAGGTGGTATATCGGCGCGGTGTTGTCTTGTGGACCGTGGCGCAGAAGACGCTGGTCGTCGCTACCCAATTTAGGAGAGCTTTGTCCTGAATAACGACCCACTCTCGCCGCGTTCAGCGCTTCGTCGTTAACGTCACAACCTTCCAGTCTAAGGCGCGCTCGCTGGCGCCATAGTTCCGTTATCGCGGTATACAGGTCGGCACCGTAACTGGTGCCGATAGAGAGAACGCTGAGGACATGCGAATCGCTATAGGAAGGTAGGATCGTATCTCTTAAGACGGTCAGGCTTACGGGATCTCTATAGAAATGCGTTTGGCGATTGACGTAACTTGTTCTGAAAATCTCGAGTGCTGTCGCCAAAGGTAATGAGGCGATGGCGGGATCCGAACGGAATTGATTCCAATAACCCGCGTAATACAGATTGACGGCATCCGTTTCGCTGAACGTCGATGTCGTTCCAACGACGTCTGCATCGTCAGCGTCGGGTTCTCGGTCGTGCGCGTCGTTATCTCGTCCTTGTCGAGAGTCTTCTCCTGCAGTATTGCTTCTGCCATCCTCTCCTAACCGATGAATCCCAACATGTTCCTCCCACGCCCGTTGCGCATCCGGTGCCCCCTTACGACGCGCTGCCACATCCTCGCGTGCTAGCACCGGCGCAACATGCACCGACCGATCCGTCACCGTTAACAACGGCGGCATGAAACTATGCAAACGTCCACCGTTGACGATCCGCGGCGGAATCAATCCATCGCGTTGTTCAGCGATCTCATCGCTGGCCACATGCGTACGCACATTCCAATGCCCGCTGAAAGCCTGCACGAAGGGCACGATCTCGATTGCATTAGATTGCGTCCCCGCCAACGAGCAACCGAGGAACACAATTTGTTCGCCCGAAACGACGCGTAAACGTCGACCCAGTGTTTCGATATCGAGTGCGTTACCGACTTCGTCATACACCGCCTCGGCGGATTGACCATCGCGACGTTCCAGGCGCACGACCCGCACGCCTTGGGGTGTGGCCACCGGCGTATAACGCAGCGGATGATCGTGCGGCAGGAGGTTATTGACGTCGCTGACGGGTCGTCGTGGGGAATTTAGGAGACGTTCCCAGGTGAGAGGAGTTCCGGCGCCGGTGCCGATGGATGCGACATCACCAGCAAAGCCGTCGTTCAACAATAATGCATTCGGAATTACTCCGGTCTCGGCAATCGAGACGGTCGCGAATACGCTGCCGTGAGGTTGGAACGACGCGACTTGAACGATCGGTGATCCGTCGACATCAATGGTGTCATATCGCACCTCCCCGCGTGGGATCAAATGCAATATATCGTCGGGTCGCGCGAAGGCGACGGCCTCGGCGAGTGTGGTAAACACGTTGCGCATATCACTGCTCAGACCCCATTCGACGGGCACGCCTCGATCAAGCGAGGTACCGGCGCGGGTGACGACGATTTCCAGGCCGAGATCGGCGCGCGGTGCGCTGAGCAGATACGTCGGATCTACTGGCGTGTTTGCTGAATGCGTGGATTTCAGCGGACCGGTTACGTCGATGAACGTAGGATGATCAATGCGTGTTTTTCTTCCAGGCCTCGAGATGCTTGGTGTTTTTCGTGGTTGTGCCAGTTGTACGAGCACGTCACCTAGCAATATGGCGGGATTATGTACGTCACCTTTGTCCCCCATGCGGGCGGAATGCGGATCCCAATCGATTTCGATTCGTTCCGCATTGGAGCGTAGGCCGATGTTGTGCGAGTCGTTCAATATGACGGTAAGCCGAAGCGACGAATCCAATAACACTCGAATTGCATTAGCCGTCGTCGGTTCGTGCATTAAATAGTTAATCGTTTGCACTAAACAACGACTGTCGATGAGGCGAACGTCCGAATCGTTCGCGTGCTCGAGTGTGAACGTTTTACGGATCGCGGCGGGATCGATGTCGCTTGTCTTATCGGCGACGATTGCTTTTTCTCGCTGCAGTCTGTCGATTTGTTCTCGCGCTAAGGCACGAATATTTTTCACGAGTGCATCATCGTGCGATACTTCGGTACCAGAGAATCGTCGCCAAATAGTAGCGACCAGAAGGACGGCATGCTCGCGCAATGCGATTCGCTCGCGCGCGACGATCTCGTCGTAGGTAGTTTGCAGCGCCGCCGTATTGGCGGATTCATCCAACGGACGTGCCAGCAATGTTTCGAGTCGGACACGTTCGGCGGATACTTTCTCGCGAATGCCCTTATTGATGGCATTTAGGCCATCTAGATCGCGTAGTAGTACGCGATCATCGACGTTCCCGTGCAGCACGCTCCATGATTCTGACGTCGCCGGTGCGGTGGAGAACGAATCCAGGGTGATTTCAGGCGTCCCATTAGCCCGATGGAGTGCGATATCTTCCAGGATGTGGAACATCGTTTCGGCGAGCATGCGGATGCCGCTTTGTTCGCCGATGGGCGTTTCAAGCTGACCTTCGGTTTCCACGGGGTGAGCGACGGGACATCCTTTACCCGTGAAGGCTTCGCCTTTCTGTAATTCGTCGCCGAGCGATTGTTTTTGGCCGCGTATCAGTCTTCGGTAATTCGGATTTAGTGTCGGGACTCCGTTAACCCAAATAACGAGATTTTTGATAAATATTTTGTTGACGCGC
>JAHFQD010000027.1 GCA_023266455.1 Candidatus Muproteobacteria bacterium | reverse complement strand
ATTTGCCGCTTTACCCGGCATGGCAAGCATATTTTCGCGAGCACCAGCCGAAGACGCTCATCGTCTGGGGCACGGGCGATTTTCTGTTCACGACGGCGGGGGCACAGGCCTATCTCCGAGACTTGCCGCAAGCCCGTCTGTATTGGTTGAAAGGCAGTCATTTCGCACTCGAAGAGTACGCCGCGACGATCGCGAGCAAGATCAAAGAAGAGTTCGGCCATCGGCAAGTAGAACGCGCCTCGGCTGACTAATCACGAGACTGAACCAAGGCCCCGCACGGGCCTTGGTTTTTTTCGTGCCGTCGATTGATATAGTTGGCCGCTAACCAAGGAACAACCGATGTACGAACCGCATCGAAAACCGCCACTTTCACGCACGCGCTTCCTGCGCCGCTTAGCGTTTCATAGCGTCATCGTTTTGCTGCTGCTGGTGTTTTCGCTGATTGTGGGAATCGCGGGATACGTTTACTTCGAAAATCTTTCTTGCCTCGACGCGTTTCTTAATTCCGCCATGCTGCTCGGCGGCATGGGGCCCGTCGATCCGCCAAAAACCGCGGGCGGAAAATTGTTCGCCGGTATTTACGCGCTCTATGCCGGTCTGGTATTCATTATCGCCGCCGGTTTCTTATTCGCGCCGATCTTGCATCGCGTGCTGCATAAGTTTCATTGGGAAGGAAACCAAAAATAGATATCCGCCTATTTTACTTTCCGAATGCGCGCAACCAATTCCTTCGATTTCGCATCGGTGATGAACTTGTCGTACACCGGCTTCACTGCTATCGCAAATGACACTTTGTCCACTTCCAAAATCTTCACGCCACTCTCTTTAATCGTTTTTTGCGCTTGCGCTTCGCGTTCATCCCATAGTCTTCTCATGTAAGGCACCGACACTTGCGCCGCACCCCAAAGCGCTTCCCGCTGCCGGGGGGTGAGTTTGTCCCACACTTTTTTCGAGAACAGCAATATTTCGGGCGCCATCGAATGTTCGGTAAGCGAATAATATTTCGCCACTTCGAAATGCTTGGTGGTCTCATAAGCTGGCCAATTATTTTCCGCGCCGTCGATGGCGCCGGTCTTGAGGGCTTCATACACCTCGCCAAACGACATCGGTACCGCGTTGGCGCCCATAGCCGACAAAACAGCAATCCATAAATCGGATTGCTGTACGCGGATATTCAGACCTTTCAAGTCGTTGACACCGCGTATGCTTTTTTTGACGGTATATATCGAGCGTGCGCCACTGTCGTAGAACGCCAATCCGACAAGTCCCTTGCTCTCGCAAATGCGGAGAATTTCCTTGCCAATGTCTCCATCTAATACTTTGTGCAAGTGCGCCGTGGATTGAAATAGAAATGGCAGCGCAAGGACTTTGGTCTCGGGACAAATATTATTTATGACCGATATGTTTATACGCGTCATCTCCAACTCGCCGCTGATGAGCTTCTCGACCGTCTCCTTCTCATTGCCAAGGCTACCGGAAAGATACACTTTGATCGTGTCTTTGCCGCCGGATACCTTCTCCAACTGTTTGGCCATTTGTTGAACCGCTTTAACGGTCGGATAACCCTCTGGATGGATATCCGCGGAGCGGAATTCTTGCGCGTACGCATTGGCGCTCAGCGCAAGAACGGCGAGCAACGGGAAGTAGATGATCTTCTTCATAAGCCTCTCGAAAACGGAGATAGTTCTTAGGAATACTCAGTATAGTTTTCTAATCGAAAAGTATTGAGTTATTAAAAAACGGTCGCTTCTTAACAAGACTTTGGCTCGTGGAATCGCACCGTCGAACGACCGAACGTGAACGCTTGAATAAAACACAAAAAGAAAGGCCCCGTCGCCGGGGCCTTTCGATTTACTGCGGGCGCCGAAACGGCATTACATATCCATTCCGCCCATGCCACCCATACCCGGGTGACCGCCCTTCTCGTCGTCCTTCGGTAGTTCCGCGACCATGGCTTCGGTGGTGATCATCAAGCCCGCGATCGAGGCGGCGTTCTGCAACGCGCAACGCTCTACCTTGGTCGGGTCGATGATGCCCATCTTGAACATGTCGCCATACTCGCCGGACGCGGCGTTGTAACCGAAAGCGGGGTCTTTCTGCTCGGAGATCTTGTGATACACGATCGAGCCTTCGACACCCGCGTTCTCCACGATTTGACGTAGCGGCTCTTGCATCGCGCGCAGCGCGATTTCGATGCCGACGTTTTGGTCGTGATTGTCGCCTTTGAGGTCCTTGAGCGCGGTGGTGACACGTACGAGGGCCACGCCGCCGCCAGCGACGATGCCTTCTTCCACGGCCGCACGGGTCGCGTGCAGCGCGTCTTCCACGCGAGCTTTCTTCTCTTTCATTTCGACTTCGGTCGCAGCACCGACTTTGATCACCGCAACGCCGCCGGCGAGCTTCGCCACGCGCTCTTGCAGTTTCTCTTTGTCGTAGTCCGAGGTCGCTTCTTCGATCTGCGCCTTGATGGACTTGATGCGTCCTTCGATGTCGCCTTTCTTACCAGCGCCGTCGATGATCGTGGTGTTTTCTTTGTCGATCACGATGCGCTTGGCTTGGCCGAGGGCGGAAGCGTCGGAGCTTTCGAGCTGCATGCCGAGTTCTTCCGAGATGACCGTGCCGGCGGTAAGGATGGCGAGGTCTTGCAGCATGGCTTTACGGCGGTCGCCGAAGCCCGGCGCTTTAACCGCGCAAACCTTGAGAATGCCGCGGATGTTGTTCACGACCAACGTCGCCAAGGCTTCGCCTTCGACGTCTTCGGCCACGATCAACAACGGACGACCTTGCTTGGCCACGCCTTCGAGAATCGGCAGCAAGTCGCGGATGTTGGAGATTTTCTTTTCGGTGATGAGGATGAGCGGGTTTTCCAACTCGACGTTCATCATGTCTTGCTTATTGATGAAGTACGGCGAGAGGTAACCACGATCGAACTGCATACCTTCGACGAGTTCCAGTTCGTTCTCGAGACCGGAACCGTCTTCCACGGTGATGACGCCTTCTTTACCGACCTTGTCCATCGCGTCGGCGATGATCTTGCCGATCGATTCGTCGGCATTGGCGGAGATAGTGCCAACTTGCGCGATTTCTTTGGTGGTCGAACAAGGCTTGGAAAGTTTCTTCAGCTCTTGCGTGGCGGCGGCGACAGCTTTGTCGATACCGCGCTTCAGGTCCATCGGGTTCATGCCAGCGGCAACCGACTTCAGGCCTTCACGCAGGATCGCCTGCGCCAAAACCGTCGCGGTGGTGGTGCCGTCACCGGCGATGTCGGAAGTCTTGGAAGCGACTTCCTTCACCATCTGCGCGCCCATGTTTTCGTATCTGTCTTTGAGCTCGATTTCTTTCGCGACCGATACACCGTCTTTGGTGATCGTCGGCGCACCGAAAGATTTTTCGAGCACTACGTTGCGGCCCTTGGGACCGAGGGTGACTTTCACCGCATCGGCGAGAATGTTGACACCGCGCATCATACGCGTGCGAGCGGAGTCACCGAATAAAACGTCTTTAGCTGCCATAGTTTCCTCTCAATAAATTCTTTAAAGAATCGATTTACTTCTCGACGACGCCCATGATGTCTTCTTCGCGCATCACGAGCAGTTCTTCGTTGCCGATCTTCACTTCGGTACCGGAATATTTGCCGAACAAGATGCGGTCGCCGACTTTGACGTCGAGCGGACGGACCTTACCGTCTTCCAGAATCTTGCCGTTACCCGCAGCGATGACTTCGCCTTGCACCGGTTTTTCTTTCACGGTGTCGGGGATCACGATGCCACCAGGGGATTTACGTTCCTCTTCAAGACGACGCACGACGACGCGGTCATGCAAGGGACGAATCTTCACCGAAAGTTCTCCTTTCGAGGCTGTTTGAATACTCATATTGTTCTCCTGCTCCTTCACATAAGGGTTGAGGCGACTGACCATCGATAAAAACGATGCCGAGGCGTAACCCGGAAAAAGGGCGCTCCGCTGTTAGCACTCGGTTTTGATGAGTGCTAATCATATACAGGCGATCGGCGGTGTCAACGGGGGGAATCGCTGTCGGCGGCCATCAAGTTCTGCAGCTTTGCCAATAAGAGGCTGTAGTTCTTCGGCCACTCCAAGTTGGCTGGGCTTTGCCGTTGAAAAGAACGATAGGTCGTCAGGAATTGAGTCTGTAAATTCGATACTCGAGGGAACAGTAAACTCCCAGTGGCAGCCACGTTAAGCGGATTGTTGATGTCGGCCGCAGTTATCCCATTGCTATACTATTGGCGAACATGCGTCACTGGCTCCGTAAACACCTCCGTTCCATCTCGACCGCACTGATCGCGGCGCTGGCTGGGCTGTGGCTTGTCGGTACCTGCGCTGCAGCGCAGCTTCCATGTAATTCGCCGTGCACAAAGACAGACCCGTCGCATGAAATGACGATGCCGTGCGAGCAGGCCGCCGCCCCTTGCGAACTGCCATCGCTCAATATTCTCAACGTTCCCGCATTCGATTTTTCGGTAACGCCGGTGGTGCTGACCACTTTGCCCATCGAGTTAGTCATCGCACAGTCTGCACGGGCACTGTCAGCAGATTGGCGAGCAACACACCCACCGTCTGTACCGCTTTATCTCACCCATCTCGCGCTGCTGAATTAACCCGTTCTTTCGAGTTTCTGTTTTCTTAACTCGGAAGGAGGGTTTATGCCTGCGTTACCTCGTTTTTCCCTAACGGGAAGTTTATTGTTCATTCTGTTCTCTGTTTCGCCGTCGGTCATCGCCGGTGAAACATTGACGCTCGCGCGGGCGGAACAGCTCGCCCTCGCCAACGCGCCGTTGTTGTCACATCACCGCACCAACGTGACCGCCGCCTCTGAGCGCGCCGTCTACGAGAGCCGTCTGCCCGATCCGCAGCTCATGATCGGGGTGGTCAATGTGCCGACCGATTCGTTCAGCACGCGCCAGGACGACATGACGATGCAGATGATCGGCATCCGTCAGAGCTTTCCACCTGGCGATACGCTCGCTTTAAAAGAGCGCCGTGCACAAAAGGACGTCTCGCGCGAAGAGGCCAAGCTTGAGATTGAGCGTCGGATGTTAATTAAGAAGGTTCGTCAACTCTGGCTCGACCTTTATGTACAGGAGCAGTCGGTACACTTGGTCGAAGAGTCCCGCGCGCTTCAGTCGCGTGCATTGGCGGCCGCCGAAGGCCGGTATCGCGCCGCCCAAGAGCCGCAGCGCGCGGTGATGCGCGCGCGGCAGGAATTGGCTCGACTCGACGACCGACTCCTGATGTTGAAGGCGCAGGCGAGTGGCCTGCGCGCACAGTTGGGACGGTGGCTCGGGGATGCCGCGAACGATCCTTTGCCACCCGAGCCACCGATACTGCCGCTGCTCGCTACCGACTTCGATGTCGCACGCCATCCGACCTGGTTGGCGGCACAGGCTGGGCGTGAAGTAGCACAGGCCGAGGTCGATATCGCCCGTCAGCAGTACAAGCCCGGCATGATGTTCGATCTCACCTACGGCGTGCGTCAAAACGCACCGAGCGGCATGCAGCGTTCCAACATGGTGAGTGCCGTCGTCACGTTTGATTTGCCGATCTTTCGCAACAAACGCCAGGACCGGCGCCTGACGGAGAAGCAGTCCCTCGAAACGGCGGCAGGTTTTGAAGCCGACGATATGCGCCGAGATTTGGAATCGATGTACCGCGCGGTGCTTGCGGAATACAACGCGTTGAAAGCGCGAGCGCGTGTAGCTGAAGAGCAACTCTTGCCGAGCGCGCGGGCCGAAGCAAAGGCCACAGCCGCCGGTGGCGCGCGCGATGCCAATGAAATACGTGAAGCGCAAATGCGGGCACTCGATGCCGAGCTTGACCTGATTCGTTTGCGCGCCGATCTCGCCAAGAGCCACGCCGAACTGTTGTACCTGACCGGGGAGCCGCAGTCATGAAACGCCCAACACGATTCTTGTTGCTTGTTGCCGTCGTCGCTGTACTGGCAATCACCTTCGGTCTCGGATGGTCCGTCGGTAAACACTCGAACAAGACCGATGTCACGGCGTCGGGAACTACGTCAGAACGGAAAGTACTTTATTGGCACGACCCGATGGTGCCCGGCCCGAAGTTCGACAAACTGGGCAAATCGCCATTCATGGATATGGAGCTGGTGCCGGTGTACGAAGACGAAGCCGGCAACACCGTGGGCAGTCCACCGATCGTGAGGGTGCGTCCCGAGATAACGAACAGTCTTGGCGTCCGTACCGCGCCCGTTAAACGCGGAAAAACCGGACTGCTAATTCCCCGAGAGGCATTGATTCGTACGGGCACTCGAACGAGTGTGGTCATGGCGCTTGGCGAAGGGCGTTTCCAGCCAGCGGATGTTGTGGCGAGCGCCGAGGTCGGCGATGACATCGAGATTAAGAAGGGGCTCAAGGAGGGCGACAAGGTTGTTGTGTCCGGTCAGTTTCTTATTGATTCCGAGGCGAGCACGCGCGCGAGTTTCAAACGCATGGAATCGTCCACTGAGAGCGAGAAGAAACCGTGATCGTCGACAACGTCGTTGTCTCCTCCCTCACCCCTTGCCCTCTCCCGCTGATGCGAGAGAGGGGGAGTAGGAAGTGAACTCATGATATCTGCCATCATCCGTTGGTCCATCAATAACCGCTTCCTGGTCCTGCTTGTGACAGGCTTTCTGGTTGCGCTCGGGCTGTATTCGTTCAAACACACGCCGCTCGATGCGATACCGGATCTCTCCGATGTGCAGGTCATCATTCAGACGAGTTACCCGGGCCAAGCACCACAAGTCGTCGAAGATCAGGTGACATATCCGCTCACCACCGCGATGCTGTCGGTGCCGGGTGCGGCAACGGTGCGCGGCTTCTCGCAGTTCGGCGATTCATTTGTTTACGTCCTGTTCAAAGACGGCACCGATCCGTATTGGGCACGCTCGCGGGTACTGGAGTATCTGTCGCAGGTGTTGCCGCGACTCCCGCGGGGTGCACGCCCGGCGCTCGGGCCGGATGCGACCGGCGTGGGTTGGGTGTTCGAGTATGCGTTGATCGATCGCACCGGCAAGCACGACATCTCGCAGCTGCGTTCGTTGCAGGATTGGTTTCTCAAGTACGAATTGCGCACGGTATCCGGCGTAGCCGAGGTCGCCTCGGTTGGCGGTATGGTGCGGCAATACCAAGTTGTGGTTGATCCCGCCAAGTTGCGCGCTTACCGACTGATGCTGAGCGACGTACGCAAGGCCATCGAAAACGCTAACCAGGAAACCGGCGGTTCGGTGATCGAAATGGCGGAAGCCGAGTACATGGTCCGCGCGCGCGGTTACCTGCGTTCGCTCGACGATCTGCGTCAAATATCTCTCGGCGTCGGACCGTCCGGTGCACCGATTCGCATGGACCAGGTGGCGGAGATCCGCCTTGGCCCAGAGATGCGCCGGGGCATTACCGATCTGAACGGCGAGGGGGAAGTCGCGGGCGGCATCATCGTCATGCGTCAAGGCGAGAATGCGCAGACGACCATCTATGGCGTCAAGCAAAAACTAGAGGCGCTCAAGCGCAGCCTGCCGGAAGGCGTTGAGATCGTAACGACTTATGATCGCTCATCGCTGATCGAGCGCGCGGTTGGCAATCTCACGCATACGTTGATCGAAGAGTTCATCGTCGTTGCCTTGGTGTGCGTCGCGTTTTTGTTTCATCTGCGATCTTCGCTGGTGGCGATTCTTACCCTGCCGATCGGTATCCTCATCAGCTTCATCGTGATGAAACACCAAGGCATCAACGCCAACATCATGTCCTTGGGAGGCATCGCGATCGCCATCGGCGCCATGGTCGATGCGGCGATCGTCATGATCGAGAATGCGCACAAGCATCTGGAGCATCCGTCGCTTACCGAAGCGAATCGCTGGGAGCTCGTGCGCCGGGCGGCGACCGAGCTCGGGGCGCCGCTGTTCTTCTCGTTGCTAATTATTACGGTGAGCTTTCTTCCAGTGTTTGCGCTGGAAGCGCAGGAAGGTCGGTTGTTCTCACCGCTCGCCTTTACCAAGACCTTCGCCATGGCCGCGGCGGCGGGACTTTCCATCACGCTGGTGCCAGTGCTGATGGGCTATTTCATCCGCGGAAAAATTCGCTCGGAACAGCAGAACCCGCTCAATCGTTGGCTCATCGCGAGTTATCGGCCGCTGCTCAACTGGGTGCTAACGCATCCGAAGGCGGTGCTGTGGGGCGCCACCGTGCTAATCGTGGTCAGTATCTATCCGCTGACGAAACTGGGGACCGAGTTCATGCCGGACATGGACGAAGGCGATCTGCTCTATATGCCGACTACATTGCCGGGATTGTCGGCCGGCAAAGCGCAGCAGGTGCTGCAGCAGACCGACCGTATCCTGAAAACGTTTCCTGAAGTGCAGAGCGTTTTCGGCAAGGTCGGCCGTGCCGAAACCGCGACCGATCCCGCGCCACTCACTATGTTCGAGACCACTGTGCAGTTAAAACCCAAGTCAGAATGGCGACCGGGGATGACAACACAGAAACTCATCGCTGAAATGAACGAGGCGACCAAGTTTCCCGGACTCTCGAATGTATTCGTGATGCCGATCAAAACTCGCATCGACATGCTCACGACCGGCATCCGTACACCGGTGGGTGTCAAACTGACAGGTCCGGACCTCACGACTATCGAGCGAGTAGGACGGGAAATCGAAGCTGCTATTCGCGAAGTAAAGGGGACGACGTCGGTTTACGCCGAGCGTGTCGCCGGTGCACGCTATGTAGACGTTCACATCGACCGTGAACGCGCCGCGCGCTTCGGTCTCAGCATTGCCGATGTGCAGGACACGATTACCAGCGGCCTCGGCGGTATGAATGTGAGCGAAACCGTGGAAGGTCGGGAACGCTACCCAATCAACATTCGCTTCCCGCAAGATTTGCGCGACTCGCTCGAACGCGTGAAGCTGTTGCCACTCCTGACACCCATCGGCACACAGATCGCACTTTCCCAGATGGCGGACGTGCGCATCATCGACGGCCCCGACATGATCCGCTCTGAGAATGCCAGGCTCTCGGGATGGATCTATATAGATTTCACTGGACGCGACATCGGCTCGTACGTTGCTGATGCGCAGCGCGCAGTAACCGAAAAAGTAAAACTACCCCCTGGCTATTCCATCGCTTGGTCGGGCCAGTTCGAGTATCTGCAACGCGCCACGGAGCGGCTGAAGCTCGTTATTCCACTGACGCTCACGATCATCCTTCTGCTTTTGTATCTCAACTTCCGCAACGCGATGGAAGTGCTGATCATCATCGGCACGTTGCCGCTCGCGCTGGTGGGCGGATTTTGGTTGCTTTATTGGCTTGGCTACAACCTTTCCATCGCGGTAGCGGTTGGGTTCATCGCACTGGGTGGAGTGGCAGTCGAGATAGGGGTGGTCATGCTGGCCTATCTCGATCAAGCCCTTCTTCGCCGCAGCGAAGCAGTAGGCGGCAAGCTTACGTCGGCGGATATCCGCGAAGCGATTGTCGAAGGTGCATTGCTGCGCGTGCGACCGGTGACCATGACCAAGGTCGCTATCATCGCCGCACTCCTGCCGATTTTATGGACGACCGGAACCGGTTCCGAAGCCATGCAGCGGATTGCGGCGCCGATGGTCGGAGGAATGCTAAGCGTGGCAGTTCTGACGCTCGCGGTAATACCGGCGGCCTACTTGCTGTGGCGGCAGCGTCAACAATCAATAATTGACGAAAAAACCGAATGAAAACAATTCCGACAACTGTAGGAATTAATGGCCGAGGACAATCGCTGTTTGGATTGAACTCGATACTTGAGGGGAAGTACTAGAAATGCTTAAAAAAGCCGCTCTATGCGATCAAGACTGACCAGATAGAGCGGCTAAACGAGCTCATTTGAAAGCGTTTAGTTGCCGTCCATGGTTTCCGGACCGCTATTCGGCAAGTCGGAATGCATTTGTTCGATGTGATTGAGTTTGTCTTTCATGAACTGCGCGACTTGTTGGCGCTGCTGCAGATTGAGTCGGTCGTATACCGCCAACCACTCATCGCGTACGGATTTACGCGCGGCCTCGCGGGCGGCGTGGAAGCGATCGATCTCGCCACTCAACGCGCGCAGATCGGGCGAATCGCTGTCGAACGAGGCACGCACTTGCTGGTGCAAGCCGCGACCTTGTTCACGTAAGCGCCGGAAGTTTGCGCGGGTATCGGCTTCGGCTTGTTTCCAGGCGGTGTCGACGTCGGGCGAGAGTTGGAGTTGATCGTGGAGTTTGCCGAGTTGCATCATGAATTGGCCGGGGTCATAACCGTGCCGGGGCGCGGCGAAGGCCGCGACGGCGGCGAGGCTGGCCACACCGACGATAACGGCAGGAATGACAATGCGTAGTGGTTTCATACGTTTTCTCCTCAGGAGTTTTAAAAACGAGCTTAGTGTCGGCTTGAGTCGTTTCCCGGAGATTTCGCGGCAGTGAAAAGTATTTCAAAGTATTTCTGCCACGGGCGCGGCGGAAATTTCACGCATAAAATGCGATGAATGGACACCGACCCCTCTACCGATACGCGCAAGCTGATCTTGGTCGTCGACGACGACGAGGAGTTGCGCCGTTTGATCGCGGCATATTTGGAAAAGCAGGGCTACGACGTGCGGCTGTTGCCGGATGCGCGTGGCGTAGATCGCGCGATCGAGAAACGTCGACCGCATCTGATCGTGCTCGACCTCATGCTGCCGGGTGAAAACGGTTTGGCCGTGTGCCGGCGCTTGCGCGCGGCAGGCGACGATATTCCGATCGTCATGCTGACGGCGCGCGATGAAACGGTGGACCGCATCGTCGGATTGGAAATGGGCGCCGACGATTACGTCGGCAAACCGTTCGACCCGCGTGAACTCGTGGCACGCATCGAAGCGGTGTTGCGGCGCAAGCCGACACCGCCGGCGACGCCGGAACCGTTCGCGGACCTGTTTCGTTTCGGCGATTTCGAATTCGACGCCGGCGCGCGCGTGTTACGGCGCGGGAGCGAAACGATTTCCTTAACCAGCGGCGAGTTCGCGTTGTTGCACGCCTTGGTGCGTCATGCGCATCGACCGTTGTCGCGCGAGCGCTTGCTGGAGCTCGCGCGCGGACCGGAGACTGAATCGTTCGATCGCAGCATCGACGTGCAAATCCATCGGCTGCGCAAATTGATCGAACACGATCCGGCACAACCGCGCTTCATTCAAACCGTATGGGGTCATGGCTACGTGTTCTCACCAGAAGGAAAAACGCGATGACGCTCGCGCCACGCACGCTCGCCGGACGCACCATGCTCTTGGTTTTCGCCGCGGTGTTGTTATGCGAAGCGGTGACCTTCGTCGCGTTCGATTACCACCGGCATCAGCGCGAACACGAGCATTTCACTGAAATCGTCG
>JAHFQD010000026.1 GCA_023266455.1 Candidatus Muproteobacteria bacterium | reverse complement strand
AAACCGAGATGGAGCGTGCGCACGACGTCGCCGCCGACGCTAGAGGGCGAAACGTTGTTGAAAAATAGACCGAGGTAATAGCTCGGTAAGGCCAGCGAGAACGGTATGTTGTTTGTCGTATGTCGAAACAACATCCACCAACGCGTGGCGCCGACCACCGATGCAACGGTGTGTAGAAAAATGCCAGCGACGATGACCCAAGCGCTAAGTTCGGACAAGGTCGTGATGACTTCCTTGACGTCGACGCGCGCCACCAGCCAATAGATGGCGATAGCGGTAACGGTGAGCTTGAGGATCGACAGCGCGATTTTTTTGGGTTGCTTCACGACCGGTCCGTTTGGTCAGGGTGCGAGATATTCACTTATCGGGTCGACAGCGTCAACGACAATGCGTTGTCGTCAGCGGCGCGGAATGTTGCCGTCAATCGCGGCACGCTCGACCAAGCGGTCAAATTCGTCGGCCTGCAACAAGCCTTTTTCGGCCACCAGTTCACGTACCGGTCGCCCGGTGCGTATCGATTCTTTCGCGACTTCGGCGGCGGCGGCGTAACCGATGGACAAATTGAGCAGGGTGGCCAGTCCCACGCTCGCATGCGCGTAATCGCGACAGCGATCGCGATCCACGCGCAGTTCCTTGAGCGCGCGCTTCGCCACGGCGTTGATGGCGTTGGTGAGCCAATCCATCGCGTCGAACAGCGCGCTACCCAGCGCCGGCATCATGACGTTCAACTCGAGTTGGCCCGCTTGCGTCATCATCGCGATCGCGTGGTCTTGCCCTAGCACTTGATGGCACACCTGGTTCAGCATCTCGCACATCACTGGATTGACCTTGCCGGGCATGATGCTGGAGCCCGGTTGCACCGGCGGTAACTCGATTTCCGCCAACCCAGTGCGTGGACCGGAGGCGAGCAAACGCAGATCGTTAGCGATGCGCGTGAGCTCGAGCGCGGTCGCACGTATCGCGTTCGATAATTGCTGCAGGTCGTGCATGGATTGCATCTGCGCGGCCATGTCGCCGGCGGCTCGAATCGGTTCGCCGGTGAGGGCGGCGAGTAGGGTGGCCGCGCGTTCGGTATAACCAGGCGCGGTATTTAATCCGGTGCCGACGGCGGAGCCGCCGAGGCCGATTTCGCATAACAACGGTTGCGTGGCGCGTAGACTTTGCGCGCAGCGCCGCAAGATCCAGGCATAAGCGAGAAATTCGCGGCCGAGCGTCGTTGGCACCGCGTCTTGCAAGTGCGTGCGTCCGCTCTTAACCGTGCGTGCCTCGCGTTCGCCGAGCGTCTCGAATTCGCTCGCCATGACGTGCAACGCGTCCAACAATCGCGGCAGTTTCGCCAACGCCGCGAGTCGGATGGCGGTGGGAATCGTGTCGTTGGTGCTTTGCCCCATGTTGACGTGATCGTTCGGGTGCACTGGTTTGTACTCGCCGCGTTTGCCGCCGAGCGCGACGTTGGCCAGGTTGGCGAGAACCTCGTTGGTGTTCATGTTGTGCGAGGTTCCGGCGCCGGCTTGGAACCGATCGATCACGAATTGATCGTGGTGCTCGCCGGCGATAAGACGGTCGCAAGCGTCGACGATGGCGCCGGTGACCTTCGCGTCAAGCCAACCGGCGTCGCGATTGACCACGGCCGCGGCGCGCTTGATGCGGGTATGCGCGACGATGAAATCAGCGTCGGCTCGGCGTCCGGAGATGGGGAAGTTGTCGACCGCGCGCGCTGTTTGAATTCCGTACCAGGCGTTCTCCGGCACCGAATAGGTTCCGAGGCTGTCCTTTTCCGTACGAAATTTTTGTGTCACCGTAGGCTCCTGCGGGCGAACATGCGTCAAAAGCGCGATGCTAAGGATAAGATATACGCGTTATACACGCATCACTATTTACAAGACGAAGCGATGAAGCGAATCTTTATTTGGATGTGCTGTTTGTGGTCCGGGTTCCTGTGTGCGGCGCCGAACGTCATCTTGCCCGACGCGCAAGGTGTGGATCATCGTGCCGACGAATTCATCGGCCAAGGACGATGGATGGTGGTAGCGATATGGTCGGCCGATTGCGCTATTTGCCAGCGCGAGATTCCGACGTTGGCTTTTTTTCACGACGAGCATAAGGGAAAAGACGCGGATGTGGTCGGGGTGGTGATCGATACCGTCGCTGAACGCGAACGCGTGCGCCGATTTATCGACGAACAAGGGTTGAATTTTCCAAATTTGATCGCGGCGCCGCGCGATGTCGCACACTTTGGCGGGGGCGCGTTTTCCGGCACGCCGACGTACTTATTGTTTTCGCCCAAGGGCGAATTGCGTTTCAAACATGTCGGATCGCTTGATGCCATGGCCTTAGAGCGGCGACTGAAACAACTCAAGGCGAAGGAGACGCCGTCGTTATGAAAATTTGTCGGCATTATTTGGTTTCGGGTCGGGTGCAGGGCGTCAATTACCGCGTGAGCGCGCGCGAAGCAGCTCGCAGTTTCGAGTTAACGGGGTGGGTGCGTAATCTCCCCGACGGCCGCGTGGAACTCGTCGCTTGCGGCGAAGAGGTGCAAATCGAAAAATTGCAGGATTGGTTGTTTAAAGGTCCGCGCGGTGCGCGTGTTGACGGCGTCGCGTTCGAAAGCATGCCGTGGCTCGATTTCAACGGCTTCGACGTATCGCGTTGAGTTACTGTTTATACCAACGCGTTTTGAGCAATTTGTCGACGGTGAGTGAGTATTTTTTTTCGCGCGTGCCGTTGTAGCGTTTCAACGCCGCGTGCAAATTGTTGTTTTCTTTCTTCAGATAAAATTTCAAGATCGTGCAGCCGAAACGTAAATTCGTCTGCACCCGAAATAGACTGTCCCCTGGACGTCCGATTTCCTTCAGCCAGAACGGCATGATTTGCATCAGACCTTGCGCGCCCGCCGACGAGATCGCGAATGGGTTGAACGCGCTTTCTACATCGATGATCGCCAGCACCAGTTCCGGCGATAAACCGGCGCGTGTGGCTTCATAGTGAACGTTCTTCAACAACTCGATGCGCCACGGCGCGTCCGGAACGCGTTTCTGCAGTCGTCGCGACATATCCGTCAGCCACACCTCGGCGTCGAAACGATCGGCAAAGCTATCGGTTTCGGCAGCGGCTTTTTTCAATAACGTGCGCAGTTCCGGATCTACGTCAACGGCGGCGTGGGCGATCGAAAGCGGGCTTAGTAAGAAAAAAAAGACGCCGATAAATTGCCGGAAAAGTCGGGGCTTCATTGGTTTTTGAGTATAGCGAAGCGAAAGTCTGGGTTCATGCGCATGAGGCCGGGCGTATAATTTTCTTATCTGATTCATCGAGTTTTGTTCGGCATGGTACAGGTCACAACAAAATATCCGATCACCGATACCGCGGAGATCGAGCGTTGGCTCGACCAGCTCGTCGCCGGTCGCGCTGCGACCGAAGCCGAGGTGATTCGCCGCGCCTGGCATTATGCCGAACGCGCGCACGCGGGACAAAAACGGAAATCGGGCGAACCCTACGTGTGGCATGCGGCGGCGGTGGCGCAGATTCTGGCGGAACTCGGTTTGGATCACGACGCGATCGCGGCGGCGATTCTGCACGACGTGGTCGAAGACACCAAGATCAATCTCGACGAACTCACGCGCGAATTCGGCGCGCGTATCGCGGCGTTGGTCGACGGCGTTACCAAAATGACGGTGATTCAAGAATTTCGCGCCGACAGCGACGAACGCGATCTGCGTCGACATCACACCCAAGCCGAAAGTCTGCGCAAGATGTTATTAGCGATGGCAGAAGACGTGCGCGTTGTCTTTATCAAGCTCGCCGATCGGCTCCACAACATGCGTACGCTTTCAGCGCTGCCGGAAGAAAAACAGCGTCGCATCGCGCGCGAGACCATGGATATCTTCGCGCCGCTGGCGAATCGCCTCGGTATCTGGCAGCTCAAATGGGAGTTGGAGGATCTGGCGTTTCGTTATCTCGAACCCGCGACGTATAAACGCGTCGCCGGCTTGCTCGCGGAACGACGCGTCGACCGCGAGGCCTACATCATTCGCTTCGTGCAATGGTTACAAGAAGCACTGGAACAAGTCGGCGTGAAAGCCGATGTTACCGGGCGGCCGAAACATATCTACAGCATTTGGCGCAAGATGATGCGCAAGGGCACCGACTTCGAACGCATCTACGACGTGCGCGCGGTGCGCGTGTTGGTGAACGACATCCGTGATTGCTATGCCGCGCTCGGCGCGGTGCACTCAGCGTGGCAATACGTACCGGGCGAGTTCGACGACTATATCGCCACGCCGAAAGAAAATAATTATCAATCGATTCACACCGCCGTCGTCGGACCGGAAGGCAAAACGGTCGAAGTGCAGATTCGCACGCATGAAATGCACCGTCAGTCCGAACTCGGCGTGGCCGCGCATTGGCGTTATAAAGAGGGCGGACGCGGCGATAAAAAATTCGACGACAAAATTTCTTGGCTGCGCAGCTTGCTCGAATGGAAAGATGAAGTGGCCGAGGCGAGCGAGTTCGTGGATCAGTTCAAGTCCGAGGTGTTTTCCGAACGCGTGTATGTCTTAACGCCGAAAGGGAACATCGTCGATTTGCAGGCGGGCGCGACGCCGCTCGATTTCGCGTACCACATTCATACCGATATTGGACACCGCTGCCGCGGCGCCAAAGTAAACGGGCAGATGGTGACGTTGCCTCATACGCTTAAAACCGGCGACCGTGTCGAGATCATCACGATCAAAGACGGTGGACCGTCGCGCGATTGGATGTCGCCACATTTGGGCTACTTGCATACCTCGCGGGCGATTTCGAAAGTCGCGCAATGGTTTCGCCAGCAGAATTACGACACCAGCGTTTCCGAAGGACGCGTGGCGCTAGAGCGAGAGTTCGATCGACTTGGCATCGCCGACGTGAATTACGACAAGCTCGCGCAGCGATTTCACTTCAACAAGATCGACGATTTCCTCGCCGCCATCGGGCGTAGCGACATTAAATCCGGCCAGGTCATGCAAGCGGTGCAGGAGTTAGTCGAACCGGCGATGCGCGAAACCAAACCGGTGGAATCGGCGCCGCGCGCGTGGTCGTCGCACAGAGCTGCTTCCGGTGTGGTGATTCAAGGTGTGGGCAATCTGCTCACGCGCATGGCGAAGTGCTGCAACCCGGTACCCGGCGATCCGATCGTGGGGTTCATCACGCGCGGACAGGGCATCACGATTCATCGCCGCGATTGCGCCAATGCGCTGCGTCAACATCACGAGCACGAAGATCGCATGATCGAAGTGGGGTGGGGCGACGACGCGGATCAAACCTATCCAGTGGACGTCGAAGTCACGGCGCACGATCGCCCCGGCTTGTTGCGCGATATCACCGCGTTGTTTGCCAACGAGAAGATCAACGTGCTGGGTGTCAACACGCTTACTGATAAACAAAACGTCGCGCGCATGACGTTCACGATCGCGATTTCGAACATCGAATCGCTGAGTCGTACGTTGGCGTTATTAGATCGGATTCCGAACGTGACCCAGGTGCGGCGCAAGACGCGTTCGTAGGTGCGTTACCAATACGCGTATAACTTGCCGTTCTCGATTTTAGATTCGAAGCGACGCAACGGCCGATCGCCGTTGGCGGTGCAAGCGCCGGTGCGGATGTCGAAGCGCCACTGGTGTTTAGGGCAAGTCAGCGCGGTACCGTTTAAGGCGAGATGCGGAATGTTCGTCGCCTGATGCGGACAGCGCGAATCGTAAACGTGAAACTCCTCCTCCGTCCGGTAAACGAATAAACCGCGATCGTCGACGTCGCAGCGCAGCGGCGTTTCGTTGGGAATCTCTTGCACGGATTTCACTTCATGCCAACGGCGTTCGGCGCCGAGATTTTCTTGGCGAAATTCGGGAACGTCCATCTCAAGCAACAGATCGATCGCCCACAGAATCTTTGTCAAACCAAGCGCGGGGAAGGCGTGCAGGATCGCGTCGAGAATTTCGTCCGGCGAACAACCGGCCTGCAATGCGCGCGATAAGTATTGCCGAAAACCGCCTTCGGTTTGCGTCGCGACCTTGGTGATGAGGGTGATCAGCGCCCGTGTCTTCGGATCGAGCGACTTGCCGCTTTCTTTGAGGAAGGTGAGATAGGCCGTCATGGCCTCCGGTCGGACGCGGACGAGATAATTCAACGCATCGCTCATGAGTCGACTCTGGCCGTGATCGGCGGTGGTGGTGAGCAGCGATTATCTAAATTCGAATCGCTTTGCGCCAGAACTACTTGAGGTCATCGAGAGTGACCGGGATGAAGTCGGTGCCGACGATGCCGTGTGTGCCGGGCGGGAGAACTTTGCGGATCTCCACGCGGCGGGTTTGGCCTTCTTCTGGGTAATCCAGGAGATCGATGATCGTGACCTGCGGGTAGGGCTTTTTGTCCGAACCCAATACCAACGCCACGCGCGGGCGAAGTCGCCGCGTGCGGTTGATCGACACGACGACGCCGACGTCGCCGGTGTTCATTTCGACCACGCTGCCGATCGGATAAATACCCATGCACTTGATGAATTGTTCCAGCAAGCGCGGATGAAAATCTTTGCGACGCCAACTGTACATCTTGCGTAACGCTTCATGCGACGACATAGCGTCGTGATAAGAACGATCGGAGGTGATGGCGTCGTAACAGTCGACGATTGCCCCGATGCTGCCGAACAAGCCGATCGCTTCGCCGCGTAACCCCGTGGCGTAACCATGACCGTTAAAACGTTCGTGATGTAACTTCGCCACCTCGATGGAAGGCAACGGAATTCCACGATTCTTCTCCAAGATTTCGACGCCGAATGGAACGTGACGCCGCATGATCTCAAATTCTTTTTCGTCGAGTTTGCCCGGCTTGTTCAAAATATCGATCGGAACTTTTGTTTTGCCGATGTCGTGTAGTAGGGCGCCGATGCCGAGCAGATTCAATTCTTGCGGTGTAAATCCGAGGTGACGTCCGAACGCCAGCGCCAACACACACACGCGTAAACTATGTGTCGCCGTGTATTCGTCTTTCTTCTTGAGCTGGTTGAAACACATCAGGGCGTCGGGGTTGCCCAAGATACTCTCGACCATATGGTTCACGGTGTTCTTAGCGCGCGCGGTGTCGAGGGCATGACCAAGACGCGCGTCGTCCATCATACTGAAAACCAAATTGCGACTTTGCTGCACGATTTCTTTAGCGCGCGGCACTTCTTGTTCGAGCGTGGCGGTGTCCGGATAGGTCGGCGGCGGCACGCGTCCGTGCGAAAATTTTTTGAGCACGGTGAAGCTCGACGGCTGCTTACGACTGCGCGTATGTTCCTGAACAATGCGCGGCGCTGTCGGCGCGGGTCCGCGCGGTGTGATGACCGCGTCGTCGCCGCGTCCATCGTCGATGAACACGTACTGGCAAAGATGCGTCAGTTCTTCGAGTTCGTCGTTGGTGTGGATTTCAAAACCTTGAAATAAAAATGGCGTTTCCACCCAGGGCCGGTCGAGCTCGCAAACGAACATTCCCTTCCGTAATGCGCTAACGGGGACTTTCTTTTTCATATCCATTAATTATGGACAATTTATGGCCCTCACCACGTTTCCGTCGGAATGATTTTTCCCTTTATATTTCGCGGGGGTAGACATAGGTATGGGGAAAAAATTCCGAAACTTGATGTTTTGTATGATTTAACGCATTTTATGCATTGGGTAATAATTATTGGGGTGTCTCCAATATGAATTGGTTGAATCCGATCAATATCTTTGGTGCGGTAGGGTATTTAGAACAAAAATTTATCAATCGTGACGATGTAACGATCAATTCTCCCTGTTTTATGCCAGTAATTCCTCTTCCGGGTGGTCCCTGCATCGATCGATCCGTCATTGATTTCTTCGTACCGGGTTCGAAAGATTGGAAGACGCCAAATTTTATAGCTCACTACGTTGGGCGAAGCGGCAGCGCGGTGAATTTAGAAGACGTTGGGTTATTGGACGATTTTCAAAATTCCGACAGCGCACGCAAAATCCAAAATTTATGGGAAACGTCGGTTAAGGAAAAAACCAACCAAGTTGTCTCCGATCTTTTAGCGCAGGGCGGGGATACGCCGCGAACCGTTACACTGCATATGGAAGAAGGTTTTCGCTACAACGTGGCGAAAAATAGATGGGATATCACGAACCCACTTTATTCTGTTGCGGGTGGATATTTGAATGCGACAGCGGACTGCACTATTCAATACGATCCGAAAACCAAAACCGTTTCTTGGACGGCCGACCTAACTTATAAAGAGACGGATGCGTTCAAGGAACCGCTCGATATCCCTGGTTTAGAAGTTGGTGGGAAGCCGTACGATATTATTATCGAGTGGAGCCAGCGGCTCACCGGTTAACCCGTCTTTACGCGACGAAGTCGAGCGGTGGATGCGACTGCCCCAAGAAATCCATCGGCGTGCCAAGGAAACGTTTGCCGACGGTGGCATAGACACTGCGAAAGTCGACGCGGTGAATTAAATCTCCTTCCGACAATTGCGTAAGCGACGGCTGTTGTCCATAAAACCCGCCGCGTACGCGGCCGCCGAGCGCAAAATGCGGTGCGGCGGTGCCGTGGTCGGTGCCGTTGCTGCCGTTCTCTCCCGCGCGCCGGCCGAACTCGGAATAGGTCAGTACCAATACCTCGTTCCATCGATTTTGTTTGACCACCGCTTCGCGAAACGCGGCGAGCGACGTCGCGAGTTCGCCGAGAAGGCGATCGTGCGTGCCGCGTTGGTTGACGTGCGTATCGAATCCGCCGTGTGAGACTTTGATCGCTACGACTGGCACACGCGCGCCGAGCAGGCGTGCCGCGGCCGCCAGTTGTTGACCGATCGGCGTTTTCGGAAATTCTTTTTCTAGCGTCGGGGTCGCGGCCAATCGGTCTTGCAAGGTGGACGCCGCGTGAATCGTTTCCTGTTGCACGCGCAACATATGGTCCAGCGCCGCGTTGTGCGATACCGTTTGTGAAGCCGTTAGGCGTTTTCCTTGTTGCACGAATTGCTCCGCGTTTTGCACCACGATGTGCGATGCATCGCCCATCAACGGTCCGGCGGCGCCGCCGAGCACGACACCGTGTGCGGTGTAGTCCGCGGGTGGCGGCGTTTGTGCGAACAGACGCGCCAGCCAGCCTTGCTGCAAGGTTTCTTCCGAGTCCGATGCGGTTTCCCAAATTTCGATCGAACGGAAATGCGAGCGGTTTGGTTGCGGGTAACCGACACCGAGGATCAACGCCAGTTCTTTCGATTGCCACGCCGACATCAACGGTTCAAGCGCGGGGTTGAATCCGATTTGATCCGAGAGCGGCAGAACTTTGTCACGCGCGATCGCGAGACGAGGACGTAGTTCGTAATAACGTGAGTCGCGATAGGGGACGACGGTGTTAAGGCCGTCGTTGCCGCCTTGTAATTCAACCAGCACCAGCACGCGCCCCCATGCCGGCGCCATCGCGGCTTGCAGCCAGCGCGGTGCGAGTAAACACGTTACGCCGGTGCCGGCCATTCCAAGAAAATCACGACGATTCATGACACACCTCGACGCGTTTATTTAAGTTGATACACCGGATCCAAAATCCATGACCGCAGGCGTTGCGTGCCTTGATCCTTAGTTGGTGGATTTACCGGTTCCAACGGCAACAGCAGCGGTTTTAACTTGTCCATATCGCCGACGTCGTTCATCGACGCGGTCATGGTTCCGGATTTGCGTGTCGTGCCCATTTCCGCACCGCGCAGCATTTGTTCGAGTATCTGACGTCGTGCCAGCAGGGTGTTGGAGGTGATCCACGTTTGTCCACCGGGCCAGCCCTTCACGTTCGGCGGATCGAATACGTCTTGGCCGAGGCGAATGCCGGCGCGCGCTAAATTGAACGGTTCCGCTACCGGAATTTGAAGTTGGCGCGCGGTGCCGACCAACAGCTCTACCGGTGATTTCACTAGCGCGCCGCGATTAGCGGGATCGCGAAACGCGGGCGAGGTCAGCAAGGCTTGCATCAACGGACGCATTTCGTAGCGGTTGTTACGCAATAGCGTCGCGAGACGATCGATCTCTTGCGGGTCCGGTTTATCCGAAACGAATTCGCGCCACAGTTTCTGCACGATGAATTCCGCGGCGCGCGGTTGTTCCAGAATGATCTCGATTACTTCGTCGCCGCCGATTTTACCGCGACGACCGAGAAAGTTTTTCTCGCCACCGTCGTGCTGGCGCGCGTTCATTTGAAACTCGCCGGTGCGACGATCCACCATCCAACCGGTAAATGCACGCGCCGCTTCCTTGATATCGCGTTCGGTGTAATGACCTTCACCGAGCGTAAATAATTCCAACAGTTCCCGCGCGAAATTTTCGTTGGGTTTCTCACGGCGATTTTGTTGACCATCAAGATAAACCAACATCGCCGGATCATGCGCGACGGTGTGTAGCAGGTCGCGATAATTTCCTAACGCGTAGCGACGTAACAAGAGATTTTGTCGATAGAGATACGCCGGCCACTTCACTTTGCGCATGCTGGAGGTGAAATGGTTGTGCCAGAACAGCGTCATGTGTTCGGTCAGCGGCGAATCGGTGTTCAGCATTTCCCGATACCACCAAGTTTTCAGCTCGACCGCGCGTTCGCGTGTTTGTTTTTGAATTTGCTTGCGTGCTTCGTCGTCGAGTTCTTTGATCTGTCGAGGATCGGGTGGGAGGTCGTTGATCCACGTTGGCGCGGCGGTTAACGGTTGTTCGTGCGCGGTGTTCAACACTTGTTGGACGGCGCGCTCCCAAGTAAGCGGCGCGAGTTTCGTGACCGCGTCGGGACTGGCGTCGAAACCCGTGCGTACCAACAAGTGACGCGCTTCGTCCGGCGTCAGCGCGCCCGCGGATAAAGGCGCGAGCGTGGCGATTAGAATAAAGAGATATCGGGGCGAGAGTGTCCGCATCAGAGTAACAACGCCAGGTGGCGCGCTTGGTTGACCTAGAGCGGGACCGTCCATCCGCCGTCGTTTTCCGCCCCTTTAATAAGCGGCGTAAACGGTTGGCCGACGTGGATGGTTTTGCGTGTGCGCAAATAGCGCGCGACGAGATCCCAGATCGCTGGGCTATTTTCCGGCTGCGGCTGCGTGCCGCCCCAACTGGCAACTTTGTAGCGTTTGCTCGGGTCCAGTGGTTCGTCGTCGAATTGCAGGTCCTGAATACGTTGCCCCATGTTCTGCGTGAGATCGAGCGTATAACGCAGGTTGGCGACCCGCACCATATCGCCGCCTTGGCGGTAATAAGGATCGGGATGAAATACGTTATCGGCGATGTCCTCCAGAAAATCTTTTATTTGCGCGCCGGTGAGCGAGTTGAGCGCCACGCCGGGATACGTGATCGCCGTGTGGTTGTATACGTTCTCCATTGTGATCGCGTCGCCGGGAAGCAGCGTTTGGCCCCAACGAAAACCGGG
>JAHFQD010000273.1 GCA_023266455.1 Candidatus Muproteobacteria bacterium | reverse complement strand
AATCTCTCTTATGGGTTGATGCTAAAAGCCGGTCGCGACGACGTACTGCTGGCGTCGATGGACAAAATCCTCTCGACGCTCGAAGAACTCGCGTTGCGTCACGCCGAGCAACCGATGCTCGCGCGTACCCACGGCCAACCAGCGACGCCGACGACCATGGGCAAAGAAATCGCCAACGTCGTTTATCGCTTGCGCCGCGCGCGCCAACAAACTGCGGCGGTCGCGCTGCTCGGTAAGATTAACGGCGCTGTCGGTAACTACAATGCGCACGTGGTGGCCTACCCGAGTATCGATTGGTCAGCGCTGGCCAAGACGTTTGTTGAAAGTCTGGGTCTGACCTGGAACCCCTACACCACGCAAATCGAGCCGCACGATTGCGTCGCCGAATTGGCGCAAGCCTTGGCGCGCTTCAATACCATCTTGCTCGACCTCAATCGCGATGTGTGGGGTTATATCTCGCTCGGCTACTTCCGGCAGAAGGTCGTCAAAGGCGAAGTCGGCTCGTCGACCATGCCACATAAGGTTAATCCGATCGATTTCGAGAATTCCGAGGGCAATCTGGGCGTCGCCAATGCGTTGTTGGAACATTTCGCCGCCAAACTGCCGATCTCGCGCTTCCAACGCGATCTCACCGACTCTACCGTGCTGCGTAACGTCGGTACTGCCTTCGGTTATTCGCTCCTAGCTTACGAATCTTGCCTACGTGGATTGGGGAAACTCGAACTCGATGGCGCGCGCTTGGCCGAAGACCTCGACCATGCCTGGGAAGTCCTGGCCGAACCTATACAGACGGTTATGCGTCGATACGGCGTGCCCGAACCGTACGAGAAACTCAAAGAATTAACCCGCGGTAAACAAGGCATTACGCGCGATTCGTTGCACGCGTTCATTAACAACCTCCCGGTCCCCGCAGACGCGAAGCAGCGGCTGCTGAACCTCACTCCCGCCAACTATATCGGCATCGCGCCGGACCTCACGCGCAAGATACGCGGATAGCATCTACGGGCGGACGGGAACCCCATCGTCCGCATTGGTTTCTATACTTGATGCAATGGAACTGCATCGATGACCGACCCGACCGCCGAACCTCAACCAAACGCACCGGAACCTAAGTCCGGTTCGAGCGTATTGCGCGACCGCGATGGCATTCGCGACGCGTTGGCTGCGTTGATCGGTCTCGCGCGGCGCGACATCGTCATCTTCACACCGCAAATGGACGCGCATTTTTTTAATGGTGCGGCAATCGGGCAAGCGTTGACGAATTTTGTCAGACAGAGCCGCCACAATCGCGCACGCATCATGGTGGAAAACGGCGTTCAAACATTACGCGACAACGCTCGCTTAGTAAGTTTGGTGCGCCGATTTTCCGATTTCATTCAAATGCGTCAGGTGAGCGACGAGTATCGCGGGCATAACGAAATGTTCGTTATCGTCGATGGTACGTCGTACATGCATCAACAAGACGTTACCAAAACGATCTGTATTCTCGAACCCACCGGACGCCAAAAATCGATCGTGTTGCGGCATGTGTTCGAACCGATGTGGGATCGCAGCGAACCACCCACGGGACTACACACGGCCGGTCTTACCTCATGACGTTACGCCGTCTCGGTTTCGTTTGGCTAACCGTCGCGCTTGTCGTGTTGTCCGGTTGCGCGTCGGTGCCGGAACGGCCCGTCTCCGCTGATCGTGCCACGCAAAACGCGTTGAGTATGGTTGGCAAGCCTTATCACTTCGGTGGCAATTCACCGCAACAAGGATTCGATTGCAGCGGATTGGTGCAATGGAGTTACGGTCGTGTTGGCGTGCGCCTGCCACATGGTACCGATCGACTGCGTCAAGTATCGAAAAAAATCCCCTCTAGCAGTTTGCGTCGAGGTGACTTGTTATTTTTCACTCAGGCTGGGAAACCTTCTTCGCATGTCGCTATCTATATCGGCGACGACCGTTTCGTACACGCGCCTTCTTCGGGTAAACGCGTCTACGTCGGCGATTTCAACGATCGCTATTGGAAAAAATATTTCGATGAAGCACGGCGCATTGATTCGGATTAAACGTTTCGCTCAATATCTATTCTTAATTGTGGCGTTCGCGAATGTTGCGTTCGCCGAAGAAGCACGCGTTATCCAATTGAAGAATCGCACCGCTGCTGAGGTCATCCCGGTGGTCCAGCCACTTCTGGGCCCGAACGACGCCTTGACCGGTATGGATTACCGACTCATCGTTCGCACGTCCGATAAAAATTTCCAAGAAATTGAAAAATTATTGACGCAGATCGATACGGCGCGCCGGCAACTTCGCGTCGCCGTGAAGCAAACCGTCGATCAAAATCGAGAGTCTTCCGACATCGGTGTCTCCGGCAACGTCGGCAATGGCGATGTACGCGTGCAACTTCCCCGACAGCGACAAAGTACCGAGCGCGGCGCCGTCGTGCGCAAAGACGGCCTGCGTTTAGAAACGCAGCAAACCCGCACCACATCGAATAATTCCAGCACGCAGTTCATCAATGTGCTGGAAGGTAGCTCCGCCTTCGTACGCGTCGGACAATCGTACCCACAAGTTCAACGCATTCTGCAACTGACCGGTCGGCAACAAATCCTCTTGGCGCAAGGCGTGTCGTTTCACGAAATCGTGACGGGTTTCGACGTCAAACCACAGATGCAGGGAAGTAATGTATTGCTGCAAATAACGCCGCGGCTTTCGCGCATAAGTAATCCGACCACGCAGTTGGTGGATTTCCAGCAATACTCCACCACCGTTGTTGTGCGCCCCGGCGAGTGGGTAGACATCGGCGGCATCACCGACAGTGGTCAAGAAATCCGGCGCGCGATTCTCGACAGCGCTAGCACACAAACCGGCGAACGACGTACTGTATTGTTGAAAGTCGAGTAGCGAACTCGACGCGCACGGACTATATTCGCGTGCTATGGATGCACGTGAACAGTGGTTGCTCTTCAACCTGTTGTATCGGCCGACGGCGCCGTTTCGGGAAGCGCATGTCGTACGATTTATTGTCGTTATCTTGCGCAAATACCGGATACCGTTTTTTCACGACGCGGCAGGTAACATCGTCGTCGGCGTCTCCTCCGAGATCGATTACAGCCGGATGTTGAAAGAGTCGGCACGCGAGCCGTTGCGCGTGTTCGTCGCACATATGGACCACCCTGGGTTTCACGGTGTGCGCTGGCATTCCGACTCGATGCTGGACGTCACCTGGCATGGCGGCGCGCCAACGCGTGGACTTAACGGCGCGAAAGTCTGGATTGCCAACGAACACGGCTACGCCGCCATCGGCCAAATGACGCAACCGCGTTTTGATAAAACCGGCAAACGGCTGGTCTCGGCACGCATTCGCATCACGCGTAAAGCCTGGGCCGCACGCCCTGCCGCGTCAGTGCTTTTCGGCGGTTTCGCCGATCGTGCGCCGGTGTGGCGTAAAGGCAAATTGATCTACACCAAGGCGGCCGAT
>JAHFQD010000272.1 GCA_023266455.1 Candidatus Muproteobacteria bacterium | reverse complement strand
CTCGAACCAAAAACGCATGACGTCATCGGCGTTCATTCGGCTTGGGTTAACCGCGTCAGCAACGTCGTCAACTGCTCGGCATCAGCATCGGAAAGATGCCGCGCGAAATATTTACCGATGGCGCGTTCGTAAATCGGCCACACTTTTTTTTGCAACGCTCGCCCAGCCGCGGTGATCGACACCATCGCACCGCGCCCGTCTTCGTCGCAGGTCTCGCGCTTGACCAAGCCTTCTTTTTCCAACCGATCCAGCAACCGCGAGAGATTATATTTGCTTAACAACACCTTCTCACCCAACTCGAACTGGCGCAGTCGACCGCTGTCGACGCGCTTCAGTTCTAGCAATACGTCGTACCACGCCAGCGGCGGTAGCTTCGCCGCTTTCAATTCCGTCTCGATTCGCTCCAATACCATTTGATGTGCGCGCAATAAGCGCGCCCAGGCGGTAACCGCGATTTCGCTGGGTTTGGCGTGCATGAGAACAAGCCTAATTCAATCTAGTTGCACTTGCAACTTAATAGATCGCATGCTACGGTTTGTGTAGTTGCATTTGCAACCATAATCATCCAACGGAGAAATCGCTATGCGCGCTATTAAACGCCAAGAAATTCTGCAACATCTGCAAGACAAAAACCCGATGACGTTAGTCGAAGCGCTGCCGGAAAAGTATTACCGCGATGGCCATTTACCCGGCGCCATTCAACTAGACCACGATAAAGTCCGTGAACGCGCCGCCGCCGCGTTGCCCGATAAAAAAGCTTTCATTGTGGTGTATTGCGCGAATACGCCGTGCCAAAACTCAGGGATAGCGGCCAAAACGCTAGAGGCGATGGGATACACCAACGTCGCCGAATACGTGGAGGGAAAGCAAGATTGGACGGAGGCGGGATTGTCGTTGGAGCCTTCCAAATTGGCGGCAACGGTTTAAACCACCGAGCCCCGCTTTCGTTCCTTCACGCGGAGGAATGAGGCGGGGCTTTTATAACGCCGCTAGAAGTAACTAATTTCTTCCGACGTCAGCGAACGATAGGCGCCTGATGCTAAGACGGGATCTAACATCAATTCCCCGATCTGCTCTCGATGTAACGTGGTCACGCTGTTACCCACGGCAGCGAACATACGCTTCACTTGGTGATACTTCCCTTCTGTAATCGTTACACGCGCCTGATTGTTTTCGACACGTTCGATCGCCGCTGGCTGGCACGGCCGCGGCTCGCCTTTGAGTTGAATTCCCGTTTGCAACGCCGCGATCGCGATATCGCTCAACGGTTCATTCAAGGTCACACGATAGATCTTCGCGATCTGGTGTCGCGGCGACGTCACGCGGTGCGACCATTCGCCATCGTCGGTAATCAGTACAAGACCGGTCGCATCGACGTCGAGCCGACCGGCGATGTGCAGCTTCGCCGGATTGAGCACGTCCAACAGCTGCAACACGGTGCGATGCGTGGGATCTTCCGTCGAGCAAACGAAGCCGATCGGTTTGTTCAACATGAAATAACGAGACTCGAACGCCGTTAGTGTTCGACCTTGAAACTCGACACGCGCCGACGGGGATACTTGCAGCCCCGCGTCACTCGCAGCGACGCCATCGACGCTGACTTCGCCGCGCCGAATCGCGCGATGCACGTGGCTGCGGCTCAACCCGGTGGTGTTGCCGATGAAACGGTCCAGACGCAATGAAGCCATGAAAAAGATTTAGGGATCGCAGCTATAGCGAAAACTATCGTCCAACGCCACCGGCAATACCAAGGTCCGCATGTTGGCGGCGCGCGCGCCGATGCAAAGCGTATTGCGCGTCGTCGGATTGCTCACGTAATTACTCGCATATTCGGCGTTGAACACCGGTTTACCGGACGCGATAAAGGGGTTGTAGCCGTCGCATTCGCTGTACTCATGACATTGTTCATTCACGGCGAAATCGAAATCGCTCCCGAGTTGATCGACTAATTCCACCACGTTTTTCAAACCGATGGCCAAGTTACGCGCATGCGCCTCTTGCGCCAGGAAACGGTTGTAATCGAGTTGCGTCGCTTGCGTCAACGGAAACCCGGGATTCGAGGTGTAGGCTTCGACTAAATCGGCTTCGACGCCGTTGCAACCCTTGCTCGCCGCCAGGGCTAGACGGTCGCGCACGATCTGGCGCACATTGCTCGAACGCGTATCGAGCCAACGCTCGCCCGGCCAGCCGTCAACGTTGTTGCCCATGTCGGCCGGTAGAAATCGGCTGTAGTCGCTGCGCCAATCTTCGGCGCTGCCGGCGGAGAAATAGCACACCACTTTTTTGCCCGACGCCTGCAAGGATTGAATCGTCGCGATCGAAGTTTCGAATAAGTCGATGTCGTACACCACGACGTTGTACGACGTATTGAGCGCGCCGGTGAGCTGCCACTGCCAAGTGTCGCTCGCTGTCGGTCGCCAACGCGAACCACTGCTGGCGCTGAAACTCGCGCCGACGTTGCGCACCGACGTCATCGACACGCTGCAAGACGCGTTGGTTCCACTGCAAGCGCCACTCCAACCAGAGAAGGTCGAGCCCGACGACGACGCGGTGAGGATCACACTGGTTCCGCTTGCATAATTCTCGCTGCAATCTGCACCGCAATTGATGCCGGCGATGTTTGACGTCACCGTTCCCGATCCTGTCACCGTAACGCTTAAGGTGTAGGTCGTCGCCGGCGCAGCGACCGGCGTGGCGTTCATCGACGCCGAGTTCGCGCTTTCGCCGACGCCGTTCACCGCCGAGACGACGTAATAATATTTGGTTCCATTAGTCAGACCGGTATTCACGAACGAGGTCGTGGTTTGGCCCGTCTTGATGGTCGTGTACGGACTGCCAACGCTTGTGGCGCGCTTAACGTTGTAACTACCGGCCCCAGAAGAACCGGTCCACGACAAACTAATCTGCGTATCGCCGGCGCTGACGTTTAATCCGGTCGGCGCGGCGGGCACCGTCGGCGTCGGGGTGGAACTGGGGGGAGGCGTTGTCGTCGTGGTGGCGTTGCTGGACGACGAACCACTACTGCTACCGCCGCAGGCGGCGAGCACACAAACACTCGCTAAAAACAGCACTCCGTTGGCACAAACGCGAAACGACGGCATGGGCGACGACCCCGTTATTTTCGATATAGCGGCCACTATACCGAACGCCGCTACCCCCGATTACCACCGGAAGTATTTAGCGGACTCCACTGATCGGGGTGATTAGCGCAATAAGCGGGTAAAACGCGGCGAATAAAGCACGTCGGTTCGCTTCCTGGTTCATTTGCGCTCTGTACCGGCGGCAAAGCCGATGAGCGTCTGACGCAGCTCTTTTTTCAGAATGGCGTCGGCTTGATCGAGCGCGCGCCGCGCCGCGGCTTCGCTGGTTAATGCGGAAGATTTGATCGGCCAACGCTGCGTACCGCGCACGCGATTGTTGGCGAGTTCGATCAAACGAATCTCCAGCGTTCCGCGGCGCCAATACCACCCG
>JAHFQD010000271.1 GCA_023266455.1 Candidatus Muproteobacteria bacterium | reverse complement strand
TTGGCGAGGGCGCTGTTCATGACGTTGATTTTGGCCGCCACCGGAACGGCGATGGCCATGCTGATTGCGTTGGCCTTGACCTTGACGCGGCGGACGCGATTCGTTGCGCGGCGTTTGTGAGGTCGAGGGCGCCGCCGCAACAGGTACCGCCGGCGTTTCCGCGGCGTGCTCATCTTTACTGAACAAGTTGCGGAAGAAACGCGATAGGCGACTTTCTTCCTCTTCTTTGGTTTCTTTAGACGCGGCTGGCGAAGCGGTGTGGCGTGGCGCAACGGCGGAATGCGTTAGCGGTCCAATCACCGGTTTTTCCGCGGTGGGTGCGCCGGAGGGCGCGGGGGCCGCTTCCTGTTCTTCCTCTTCGACGATGTCGATTTCATAACTCGGGACATCTACTTCCCGTTCATACTCTTCCATGCGTAAACGGCGAATATGATAGTGCGGCGCTTGCAGTTCAGGAGTTGGAAGGATCATGATCGGTGTGCCGATATGCGATTCGATCGAGCTCACTTCCATGCGTTTTTCGTTCAACAAGAACGCGGCGGTTTCCACCGGCAGATGCACGTGCACCGCAGCGGTATTTTCCTTCATCGCTTCCTCTTGGATCATGCGTAGCACCGAGAGTGCGGAGGATTGCACGCCACGGATGTGACCCGAACCTTCGCAACGCGGGCAAACCAGCGCCGAGGTCTCGCCGAGCGCGGGGCGTAGTCGTTGACGCGACATCTCGAGCAAACCGAAACGCGAGATGCGTCCGACTTGAACGCGCGCGCGGTCGACTTTGAGCGATTCCATCAAACGGTTTTCGACTTCGCGCTGGTTGCGTACCGGCGTCATGTCGATGAAGTCGATAACGACCAAGCCGCCTAAGTCGCGTAAACGCAATTGACGTGCGATTTCTTCTGCGGCTTCGACGTTGGTGTTGAGCGCGGTCTCTTCGATGTCGGCGCCTTTGGTGGCGCGGGCGGAATTGACGTCGATAGTGACGAGTGCTTCGGTTTTGTCGAACACGATCGCGCCGCCCGACGGTAGCCGGACTTCGCGCGAGAACGCGGTTTCGATTTGATTCTCGATTTGAAAGCGCGAGAACAGCGGCGTTTCATCGGTGTAGAGCTTGAGTTTATCCAGCGATTGCGGCGCTACTTGTTGCATGAACTTCAACATGCGTTCGTGGATTTCTTGGTTATCGACCAGGATGTCGCCGATATCGCCCTTAAGGTAGTCGCGAATGGCGCGTACGACGAGATTCGATTCTTGATAAATCAGGAACGGTCCCGCCTTTTCGACGGCGGCTTTGCTGATGGCGTCCCACAGCGCGATCAAATAATCGCAATCCCATTGCAGTTCTTCCGTGGAGCGTCCGATACCGGCGGTGCGAGCGATGACGGAATAGTCTTCCGGCAGTTTCAGCGACGCCAGCGCTTCGCGCAGTTCGGCGCGTTCTTCGCCTTCAATGCGGCGTGAAATACCGCCGCCGCGCGGATTGTTTGGCATCAATACCAAATAACGGCCAGCGAGTGAGATAAAGGTGGTGAGGGCCGCGCCTTTCGTGCCGCGTTCTTCTTTATCGACTTGGACGATTAGTTCTTGGCCTTCTTTCACCACATCCTTAATGCGGATTTGGCTGATCGGTGTACGTTCGTCGTAATCTTGAAAATAAAGCCGGGAAATTTCTTTCAGCGGCAGAAAGCCTTGGCGCTCGGAACCATAATCGACGAAAGCCGCTTCCAGCGACGGCTCGACGCGGGTGATTTTGCCTTTGTAGATGTTGCCTTTCTTTTGCTGGTAGGTGGAAGACTCAATATCGAGGTCGAGAAGTTTTTGGCCGTCGACGATGGCGAGTCGCAACTCTTCTGGGTGAGTAGTGTTGAATAAAATACGTTTCATTATTTTGTATCCCGACGCGCAGGGAAACGAGGTAGCCGTAAGCACCGTAGGGATCACGCCGTTTGTTCGGCTGCAATCCCGATGGCGTTACATACCATCAGGCAGGATCATTTTCAGCGTCTGGCGTGACAGTGTCCATAAAGTACTAGCCACGCACTAGGCTGCCGTTATTTTTAGGTAGGGCAACCCGTCTTCAAACTCTGCGCAGTCTTTCCTGGTTTCCTTACCGGTCCACAGGTACCGCGTTAAGCCCGCCTGCCCCCTTTTTTTTAAGGGGAGGGGCACTAGCTCTACGTTTTTTCCGGAGCGTCTATCTATGCGTCTCTACAATCCAGGGGAGAGACGCTAAACCCTGTATGATCGGTCGGCTGGACTGCGCCGCGCGCAGCTCGACAGTTTGTCCGAATCATCGCGTCCTGGCTTTCGGCCCAACGCGGGTGTTATGAGTCACGGAGGCTTACGAATAGGTAGGCTTACTCCACGAAACACAGCCACTATAGCAACCAAGTCCTTGTGCGGCAATCTGTTATCATGCGCCGGCGATGGCAGCCGCCGATAAAACCGATCCTCCTCCCAAAGCGCCCCCCGTACGCCATGTTGAAGTAGACGAGGCGAAAGAGGGGCAGCGCTTGGATAATTTTCTGCTGACTTTTCTTAAAGGCGTGCCGAAAAGCCGCATTTATCGCTGTTTGCGTAAGGGCGAAGTGCGGGTGAACCGCGGTCGGGTCGGACCGGATTATCGCCTGCAAGCGGGTGATGTCATCCGTATACCGCCGATTCGGGTCTCCGCGAAGGAGACGCCCAAGGCGCACCCGGGTGCCTACGACTGGTTGGCGGATCGGGTGCTGCATGAAGACGAATACCTGATGGTTTTAGATAAGCCAGCGGGCATGGCAGTGCATGCGGGAAGTGGTGTGGCGACGGGTCTCATCGAGGCGCTGCGCGCCTGGCGCCCGCAGGCGCCGATGTTAGAACTGGTGCACCGACTCGATCGCGAGACCTCTGGATGTATCCTCATCGCTAAAAGTCGCGCCACGCTACTCCATTTGCACGCGCAACTGCGGGCGGGAGAGATGAACAAAAATTATCTCGCGTTGGTGCAAGGACGGTTGGGCAATCCGCGTACTGTGAAGGCCAGCCTGGAACGTCGCGAACGCGGTGGCGAACGTATGGTGCAAACGACGGACGAAGGTAAAGAATCCGCTAGCCGTTTTCGGCCGCTGCGCCAGTTTGGTGTCGCGACCTTGGTTGAAATCCATTTGTTGACGGGACGTACGCATCAAGCGCGCGTACACGCGGCGCATGTGAGTCATCCCATCGCTGGTGACGACAAGTATGGCAATCGCGAGTTCAATCGCGACATGCGGAGCGCCGGATTGCGTCGTTTATTCCTACACGCCGCGCGGTTGGAGTTTAAACACCCATCGCAAAACCGTAAGGTAACGGTAGAAGCGCCGTTACCCGACGAACTCGAAAAGGTATTGGAGAAGTTGCATTCACCTTCTGAATAAATCGACCGTGATAGTTACGTTAAACTTCACGAACTCGTTTCCCTCTATATAAATTAATTGGACTGATAAATAGGAAAGTCTTATGGCAGAAACCAACG
>JAHFQD010000270.1 GCA_023266455.1 Candidatus Muproteobacteria bacterium | reverse complement strand
GATAACGCGGTCCCGAATCAATTTTCACTGACGCATGTTCCTTCCCTTAGCCGCGTGCTTGAAGGGTTGGTTCCTCATCGTTTCGACATCGCCTTGGTCGACGCCGCCTTGGTAAACGGTGCTGGCGCCGAGGCAGTCAATCGTATTCATACCATCGATCCCGGACTCGCCATCGTCGTCTTGAACGAAGGGCAGCAAGAAGATATTGCCTCCAGTCTGATCCGCCGCGAAGTGCAGGATTACATTCAGCGCGGTCAGGTCGAATCGACGGGACTCGGCAATGTGTTGCGTAGCGCTATTCGACATCAACGATTGCAGCAGAAATTATTCTATCTCGCGCAATACGACCCGCTGACGGCGTTGCCGAATCGTTCGCTGCTGCGCGACCGCTTGGCGCAAGCCTTGGAACGCGCGCGCCGCACAGGGAAATCCTTGGCGCTGTTGTTTTTAGATCTCGACCGTTTCAAGTCCATTAACGACAGCTTGGGACATGAATCCGGCGATCGTCTGTTGAAAGTCGTCTCCGAACGCCTGGTGCGCTGTGTGCGCAGCGAAGACACGGTGGCGCGCCTTGGGGGCGATGAATTTTTGATGGTGCTGGAACATGTTTCCGTCGGCGAACACGCGGCGTTGGTGGCGGAGAAAGTGCTGCGTGCGTTGTCGTCGCCGGTCCCCGTGGGTGGCATCGAGGTGACAGTGTCCGCCAGTATCGGCGTGGCGACTTACCCGCGTGACGGCGCCGACGCCGATACGCTGCTGAAGAACGCCGATGCCGCGATGTATCGCTCCAAAGAGAAGGGCGGCAACAACTATCAATTCTACGAATCGGAAATGAACGCGCGTGCCTACGAACGCTTGGCGCTCGAAAGCGCTTTGCGCCGCGCGCTGACCGCGCAAGAGTTTTTACTCGAGTACCAACCGATCTACAGCTTGCAGAGCGATCGGGTGACGGCGCTGGAGGCGTTGATTCGCTGGAAGCATCAGGAACGCGGCATCATACCGCCAGCGGAAATCATCCCGTTGATGGAAGAATCCGGATTGATTGTCCAAGCGGGAGAATGGGTGCTGCGCACCGCTTGCCGCCAATATCGTTCTTGGCGCGCGCGCGGGTTGCCGCCGCTGCGACTGAAACTGAATTTTTCCGCACGCCAGTTATGGCAGGACGAATTGCTCGGACAAATCACCGAGATCTTGCAAGAAGAGCGTGTCGATCCGTCATGCGTGGTGATCGAAATTACCGAAGGCACGCTGATGGACAACAGCGAAGCCTCGTTGCGGCGCTTGCGCGCGTTGCGCGACATGCGGCTGCAAATTTCCGTCGACGATTTTGGCACCGGTTATTCGTCGCTTACTTATCTAAAAGATTTCCCCATCAGCAGTCTCAAGATCGATCGCTCGTTTGTGCGCGATATTCCGACAGATCCGGATAACTCGGCCATTGTGCGCGCCATCATCGACCTAGCGCACCACCTGCGCTTGCGTGTGATCGCCGAAGGCGTGGAAACCCAAAGCCAACTCGATTTCTTGCGCCAACACGGTTGCGAAGAGGCGCAAGGATTCTTTTTCAGCCGTCCTTTACCTCCGCAGCAAGTGCTGCTGCATTGTCTCGGCGAATCGGCGATGGTGTTCGAATAACACCGTAAACCGTTCCTGGGCGGCGCGGTTGACACCCGAAAGCCGATCGCCTAACGTCGCCTCGATCTTTACCGCAAGGTATCCCTACCCATGACTCCCGCTTCCGTTGAATCGCTGTTCGCGTTGCCGTTCGCCGACCTGATGTACCAGGCGCAAACGGCGCACCGACGTCATTTCGATCCGAACACGGTGCAGTTGTCGACGTTGTTGTCGATCAAAACCGGCGGCTGTTCCGAAGACTGCGGTTACTGCTCGCAATCGGCGCGTTATAAAACCGAGGTTGATAACGAAGCGTTAATGCCACTCGACGACGTCATCGCCGCCGCCAAAGCCGCACGCGCCAACGGCGCGACGCGTTTCTGTATGGGCGCAGCCTGGCGCGGACCGAAGGATCGCGATTTGGCCGCCGTGGCCGACATGGTGCGCGCGGTGAAAGACCTCGGCATGGAAACCTGTGCCACGCTCGGCATGCTGCGCGATGGCCAAGCCGAACAACTCGCCGACGCCGGTCTCGACTACTACAACCACAATCTCGATACCTCGTCGGATTACTACGACCAGGTGATCACCACGCACACGCATCAGGACCGTTTGGATACCTTGTCCAAAGCGCGCACCGCGGGCATGAAACTTTGCTGTGGCGGCATCATGGGCATGGGCGAGAGTCGCGAACAGCGCGCGCGCTTCATCGCCGAACTCGCGGCGCTCGATCCGGCGCCGGAGAGCGTGCCGATCAATTTGCTAGTGCGCGTGCCAGGTACGCCGATGGGTGCGGGCGAAGCGCTCGATCCCATCGAGTTCGTACGCACCATCGCGGTGGCTCGCATTTGTCTGCCGACGTCGTACGTGCGCCTCTCCGCTGGTCGCACGCAGATGCCGGATCATTTGCAAGCGTTGTGTTTCCTCGCCGGTGCGAATTCGATTTTCTATGGCGAGAAATTATTGACCACGCCGAATCCGCGCGCGAGCGGCGATCAGTCGTTGTTCGACAAACTCGGTGTTCGGCCGTTGGAGTTGACTAACGAAACCGCGCAGCGATCGTGCGCGTGAGGTAGGAAGTAAAAGCCTCTCCCCAATGTGTTGGGGAGAGGCGTAATACGGTATTAGAAATTCGGCTTGGTCGGCGCCGCTTTGAAGCGGGCCACGCCATCCAGAATTTCTTTTTTCGCTTCTTCTACACCGCCCCAGCCTTTCACTTTTACCCATTTGCCTTTTTCGAGATCTTTGTAGTGCTCGAAGAAGTGCTGGATCTGCATCAGGCGTTCCGGTTGTAGGTCTTCCGGTTTTTTCCAATGTTTGTAGATCGGCAGGATTTTATCGGTCGGCACGGCGATCAGCTTGGCGTCGCCGCCGGCTTCGTCGTCCATCTGCAATACGCCGATCGGGCGGCAGCGAATCACCGAGCCATAGTTGACCGGAAACGGCGTGATCACGAGTACGTCGACCGGATCGCCGTCGTCGCACAGCGTGTGCGGGATGTAGCCGTAGTTACACGGGTAGTGCATGGCCGTCATCATGAAGCGATCCACGAACAGCGCGCCCGATTCTTTGTCGACCTCGTACTTAATGGGATCGGCGTTCATGGGGATTTCGATAACTACGTTGAATTCGTCCGGCAGGCGCTCGCCCGGACCGACACGGTCTATGTTCATTAAGGTTTTCTCACTGGAACGGATAAAAAGAGGGGCGGAATTATACCGAAGTGAACGCGATTATGGGGTAGCGGTGGGTCGCCCTCAATATCCTGCAAATTCAAGGCGATCCCCGTCCACACGATCAATCTGGACCCATGTAATAGGCGTTATTGAGATCATACTGCTTGGCGATCTCGGGGCCGGGGTTGGTCGGCGGGTCGTCGAAAA
>JAHFQD010000269.1 GCA_023266455.1 Candidatus Muproteobacteria bacterium | reverse complement strand
ATGTCCGGCCGCGCCGATTGATGCAGCAAGGTGAACTCCGCCAATTCGATCGGCTGCAATGGCAACGACTTACCTACCAAGCGCGGACTCGCCACCGGCACCAACTCTTCGCCGAACAAATGCTCGGTCACCGCCCCCGGCCATATCGGATTACCGAAGTGGATCGCGGCATCGAACGGGGTATCGGTAAATAAAAACGGTTCGGCATGCGTTGTCAGATTCAACGTAATGCCTTCGTGTCCTTTATAGAATTGCGGCAAGCGTGGGATCAGCCAACGCGTGGCGAATGTCGGGATTACCGCCAGCTCGAGCACGCCGCCGGCACCGTTATGCGCCATCGCCGCCAGGGTATGTCGTTCGATGCGATTGAGATCGTTACGGACCTCGCGCGCGTAGACTTCCCCCACCTCGGTCAGACTGAGTCGCTTTTTAATGCGATTGAATAACGGGACGCCCAGATATTCTTCTAATATCGCGATCTGGCGCCCCACCGCGCTTTGGGTCAGGGCCAGTTCGTCGGCCGCGCGGGTAAAGCTTTGATAGCGCGCCGCCGCTTCGAAGGCGATCAACGCCTCCATGCTCGGTATTTTTCTGCGCATAGTTCATTCCTAAAACGCACAACCTCTTGCAATTAAATCGTTTGCCCGCCGCTCACGCTATCACAAAAATGAACTGCACAAATGCGCAAGGGCAATCAGGAAAGTGGGCACGGTAAAAACGTAATTATTATCGCCGATGCCATCGATGTAGTTGATACCCCGGTTCATCCCATTAGTACGCGAAGAGTTGCCTTTGAAAAGCAAAGGCCCCTTATCGCCTATACCAAGGAGATTTCGTGATGTCGCAGCAAGCCGAGCCGAAATTTAAACCCTATACCCGTACCTCGATTCAACAGGCGCCGCAGTGGCAGCGCCTGTCGCCGGAGTTGCGCGAAGCAACGACCGTCGTATCCAAGGTGCTTCCGTTCCGCGTGAACCCCTACGTGTTGGACGAACTGATCGACTGGGACAACGTCCCGAACGATCCCATGTTCCGCCTCACCTTCATGCATCGAGACATGCTGTTCCCGAACGAATACGAACGTCTGCGCGACTTGATGGCGAAAGACGACGACGCGGCGATCGACCAAGAGGTCAACACCATCCGCATGCGCATGAACCCGCATCCGGCTGGCCAGATGACGCACAACGTGCCGAAGCTGAACGGCGTACCGGTACGCGGGCTGCAGCACAAGTACAAAGAAACGGTGTTGTTCTTCCCCAGCGCCGGCCAAACCTGCCATGCGTACTGCACCTTCTGTTTCCGCTGGCCGCAATTCGTCGGCATGGGCGATCTGAAATTCGACGCCAAAGAATCGAACGAACTCGTCGAATACCTCAAGCAGCATAAAGAAGTCACCGACGTGCTCATCACCGGCGGCGATCCGTTGATCATGAACACGCGTTCGCTCGCGGGTTACATCGAGCCGTTGCTGATCCCCGAACTCGAGCACATCCAGAACATCCGCATCGGCACCAAGTCCGTCGGCTACTGGCCGCAGCGCTTCGTTACCGATAAAGACGCGGACGACTTGCTGCGCTTGTTCGAAAAAGTCGTCAACAGCGGTCGCAGTCTGTCGTTGATGGCGCACTACAACCACCCGGTCGAACTCAGCACGGAAATCGCGCGCAAAGCGGTCAAGCGGATTCTGTCCGCCGGCGCCACCATGCGTACACAATCCCCCCTGATTCGTCACATCAACGACGATCCGCGCGCCTGGTCCGAGCTGTGGACCACCGCTGTGAAGCTCGGCGTGATTCCGTATTACATGTTTATCGAACGCGACACCGGCGCCAACCATTACTTCGAAGTTCCGCTGGCGCAGGCATACGAGATTTTCCAAAAAGCCTATAGCTCCGTCTCTGGCCTGGCGCGCACCGTGCGCGGTCCGTCGATGAGCGCCTTCCCTGGCAAAGTTGCGATCGACGGCATCGTCACCATCAACGGCGAAAAAGTGTTCGCGTTGCAATTCTTGCAAGGGCGCAATCCGGAATGGGCGCGCAAGCCGTTCTACGCCAAGTTCGATCCGACGGCGACCTGGCTCGACGACCTCGTACCGGCGTTCGGCGAAAAACGCTTCTTCTTCGACACTGCCCCGGAAGTCACGGCGCACCCCGTGCATTTGGTCGCGAAAGAACAGGCGCAAGCGCCGTTGATTCCGAGCGTGGCCGAAGCGGTGATCGACGAGGTTTATCCGAACTAGTCCGACGCCGTACAATCCCTAGCAAATCTGAAGTCCCCCATCCCCTCCTCCGCACGCGGGGGAGGCTTAGATGGGGGATCGACTCCTACACATTGCGACATTCTAAAACTCCATGACCCAGCTACTGCACCGACAAATCCATGCGCGCTATCCCACCGCCGTCGGCGGCGAAGGTGTTTATCTGATCGACGCGGAAGGCAAGCGCTACCTCGACGCCAGCGGCGGCGCGGCGGTGTCGTGCCTGGGACATCAGCATCCGGACGTCATCGCGGCGATGCACGCCCAACTCGACAAGATCGCGTACGCGCATACCAGTTTTTTCACCACGGAAGTCGCGGAATCCTTGGCGCATACATTGATCGAACGCGCGCCGGCCGATTTGTCGCACGTGTACCTGGTCTCCGGCGGCTCCGAGGCCATGGAAGCCGCGCTCAAAATGGCGCGACAATATTTCGTGGAACGCGGCGAACTGAAGCGCCGCCATTTCATCGCGCGCCGTCAGAGTTACCACGGCAACACGCTCGGCGTGCTCGCCGTCGGCGGTAACGCGTGGCGGCGTCAACCGTTCGCGCCGCTGTTGGTGGAAAGCAATCACATCTCGCCCTGCTACGAATACCGTTACCGTCAACCGACCGAAACGCCGGAAGCCTACGCGCGCCGCGCCGCCGACGAGCTCGAAGCCACCATTCTGCAACTTGGACCAGAGACGGTCATCGGCTTCGTCGCTGAAACCGTGGTCGGCGCCACCTTGGGCGCCGTGCCGCCGGCGCCGGGTTATTTCAAACGCATTCGCGAAATCTGCGACCGCTACGGCGTGTTGCTGATTCTGGACGAAGTCATGTGCGGCATGGGCCGCACCGGCACCTTGTACGCTTGCGAACAAGACGGCGTGGCGCCGGATTTACTCGCCATCGCCAAAGGCCTGGGCGGCGGTTATGCGCCCATCGGCGCGACGCTGGTTTCGAAATCGTTGTTTCACGCTTTCGAGCACGGCTCCGGCGCGTTTCAGCATGGTCATACCTACATCGGTCACGCGCTCGCGTGCAGCGCCGCCTTGGCGGTGCAAAAAGTTATTCAACGCGATCGTCTGCTCGACAACGTGCGCGAGCGCGGCGAGCAATTGGCGCAAGCCTTGCGCACACGCTTCGCGGACAATCCCTATGTCGGCGACATCCGCGGTCGCGGTTTATTCCAAGGCGTCGAACTCGTCGCTTCGCGCGCGAGCAAAACGCCGTTCAATCCACGAACCAAAGTT
>JAHFQD010000268.1 GCA_023266455.1 Candidatus Muproteobacteria bacterium | reverse complement strand
GTGGGCGCTGCGACGCCCGGTGTTTTTACTCGGCAGCGCGCAAGTATTCGGCACCGGCGCGCTGCTGGCGTTCGGCGGTTATTCGCTGGGATTGCCGCTGACCTCGGCCGCGATCGCCGGTATCGTTTTGTCGTTTTCATCGACCGCGTTCGCATTGCAATTGCTCGCCGAACGCAAACAATTAACCACGCATTTCGGACGCACGTCGTTCGCGATCTTGTTGTTCCAAGATCTCGCTGCGATTCCGCTGCTCGCGATCGTGCCGCTACTCACCGGCGACGTCGATCCGAGTCGCCCCGACGCTCTCATACCGGCGATCAAAGCCGCCGCCGCCATCGCCGGCGTCATTCTTGGCGGCCGTTTTTTGCTGCGACCGCTGTTGCGCTTCGCGGCATCGACCTCAAGCCAAGAAATTTTTACCGCGACCGCGTTATTAATTGTCATGGGCACGGCGTTGTTGCTGCAACAAGTCGGTCTATCGATGGCACTGGGCGCTTTTCTCGCCGGCGTGTTGCTGGCGGATTCAGAATACCGGCACGAACTCGAAGCCGACATCGAACCGTTCAAAGGATTATTACTCGGATTATTTTTTATCAGCGTCGGCATGTCGCTTGATTTGGGACTCGTCGTCAGCAAACCGCTGCTCGTCGTCGGTCTCACGCTTGGTCTGATTCTGGCGAAAGCGATGGTGCTATGGATCATCGGCCGCCTCTCGGGTCAAAACCATACGTCGGCGGTCAATATGGCGCTGGCGATTTCGCAAGGCGGCGAATTCGCATTCGTATTATTCGGCGTCGCCGCCGGCGCCGGGGTGATGGATCGCACCCTCGTCGACGTACTGACCGTCGTGGTATCGGTATCGTTAGTCGCCACGCCGTTGCTGCTATTTCTCAACGACCGCGTGTTTCATGTTGGACATCAAGCCGAACCCGTGCGTGAGTTCGACCGCATTGAAGAACGCGAGAATCGCGTCATCATCGCCGGTTTCGGACGCTTCGGCCAAATCGTCGCGCGCACACTACGCATGCGCAAAATTCCGTTCACCACGCTGGAATCGAGCTTTGAACAAGTCGAGTTCGTGCGTCGTTACGGCAATAAAGTTTATTTCGGTGATGCGTCGCGCCTTGATTTACTACGCGCCGCCAAAACTGACAAAGCGGAAGTCTTTGTGTTAGCGATCGACGATGTCGCGGCGTCGCTGAAAACCGCGGAAATCGTGCGCCAACATTTTCCACATCTGAAAATTTACGCGCGGGCGCGTAATCGCGCTCACGTATATCGCCTGATGGATCTGGGCATCAACAAAATCTATCGTGAAACCTACGGTTCTAGTCTGGAAATGGCGGAAGTCGTACTCGAAGAACTTGGGTTTTTACCGCGCCAAGCGCGTGAAACCGTTAGCCGTTTCCGCGAGCACGATGAGGCCTTGATTCAGAAACAACATGGAATTCGCCACGACGAACAACAATTTATCGCCTCGATCAAACAAGCGGCGGAAGAACTGGAACATTTATTCGAGCAAGATACGAATGTTGTGGATAAGAGTGAGCAAACGTCTAAAAGATGACTACTATTTACTGCGGTGTTTACTGCGGGTCCTTTAGAGCTTTTCTATCCGCTTTTTCAGTGAAATAACATTGTGCCGATGGAACTTCTGGCTGTCTAAGCCATGTTGGTCCGTCGTACTCGCAAGGAGGCGAAAATGTTCAAGCTGACTGGAAGTCGGTCTTGGTTACTCATGCGCGTTGGAGCGGCATTAATCTTGGGAGCTATCGCCATTTTGTTGCCGCCATTAGTTTTATTGGCATTACTGGCTTTGATTGCCTATCCCGTTTTACACAACGACGCTGTTAAGAAAACCTATTGGAGTATTCGGCTAGCGGGCCCTTACGAAATTTAAGCACGCTCAACGGCTCTTAACGAACGGCTGTAATCTCCGCGCGGATCTCGCGTAGCTTCGCTTTGATCCGCGCGGCGTTTTCACTGCCCATGCGGATCATGATCTTCTGCCCCGCAGAAAGTTCCTCAATTTTGGGGTCCGCAAACACGTAAAACACTTTTGGCTGCGCCAGCTTGGGCGACGCGTCTAATTCCGGCGCCGCCAGCAGATTATCGATGGTTTCGACCACGCGATCGTTGAAGTATTTTTTCTGCGATCCGATGTTGCGGTATTCCTCTTGCAGCAACGGATAAAACCGCACGTAGATAGCAGACAGTCGCTTGGTGTCGATGGCTTCGATCAGCGACACATACGGCGCGTAGCGGCGATAGTTTCGTGGATCAATGGCGAGATCGGCGTCCGCACCGAGCGTGAGAAATTTCCCGGGAACCGGCTTAGCCGCGTCGTATTTTTGCGGCACGCTGGCGCGAGAAAGTTCATCGACCGTGACGACAAAACGGCGAACCGGCGTGTCCAAGTTGAATCGCTTGAGCTGTTCCTTGTCGATCAGCGCCGTGAGTACTTCTTGAATCGGGGTCTCGCTTTCCGCCAGTTGCGGTAGCGGTTTCTCCGGCGGCGATGACTGAATTGGATAACGAATTTCCGGCGCCGGTGGCGAAGTCGGTGTCGGCGCTTCGGCGACCGGCGCGGTTTTCGGTGGCAATACCGGCGGCGGCGTGGCTTCTTGTTCGGTGCGAATCCAAAAATAATACGCGCCGACAGCCATACCGAGAACGACCAAGGCGGCGATTGGAGCGATAGGATCTTTCATGACGCCGATCTTAACGCACTCTCGTTGGCAACGTGTGTGTTGCGATCGTGGAATCCATGAACGTCAACATCGATACGACCGGCGGCGACATTTATTTATTCTTTCAGGTTTGCTAACACCACGTTCAAATCCACCATGCGCATCGCGCTGACGGCGGCCTCGAACGCACCTTCATCGCATAAGCCGCTCATCGCGGCGTTCGCATATCCTTCTTGCGCCGCGATCACGCAGGCTTGCCGCACCGCGTCGGCGATGCATCGAATTTCTTCGGCCGATACGTCTTGCTTCATTTCGTCTCCGTTGATGCCCGGGTGATTTTGTCGAACACGCGCAAATAATTTCCGCCGACGATTTTCTTGACCTCGTCGTCGTTGAAATGCGCGAACAAATGCGCCACCAGATCGGGAAAGTCGTTGTACGAATTGAACATCGCCTTCAGCAAGCCGTCCACGTCGGTACCGATGGCAACGTGATCGACGCCAACAACCTCCGCGAGCTTAGCCATGCCTTCGGCGTAACCGGCGTATCCCGAAAAAGTAAATCCATTCCCCCAGATGCCGATCACGCCGCCGGTGTCGGCGATAAGTTTGGCGTGCTCAGAGTCGATCAACCGGCTTTGCGGCCGAAGAATACGGCTATACGACGTGTGCGAAAGCACCAGCGGCGCGGTCGCGACTTTGACGATTTGCTTAACTGTGGGCAAGGTCGCATGCGCGACGTCGACAACCATGCCGAGTCGGTTACACGCGCGCACCACGTCGAGGCCGAACGGTGTCGCGCCGTTATG
>JAHFQD010000267.1:2585-3499 GCA_023266455.1 Candidatus Muproteobacteria bacterium | reverse complement strand
TCATATTCGATCTTTACCGTGCCTTCATCTTCATCGAAGGCGGTGACTTCGAACGAACGGCTTTCGTCGTTTTCATACTTCGCCCCTACAATCGGCTCTTCTTCAATCGGCATTACCAAGTCTCCTGTCCTCGCCGGCGCGGACGCGCGCCGGATGTTTCCATGTATTTTAAATCAGCCGCCGCCATCTACCAGTCCCTTAGATGCCTACTTAAGATTGTCCGGGGGGCGACATATCTCTATGCTTGCCGACCGAACAGACAATAAACCCGACGAGAGACCCCATGGCCGCCGACTGCCTTTTTTGCAAAATGGTTTCGGGCGCGATCCAGCCCAATAAAGTCTATGAAGACAACGACGTATTAGCGTTTCGGGATATCAACCCGCAAGCGCCGGTGCATGTGCTGGTCATCCCCAAGCGCCACATCGCCACCGTCAACGATCTCACCGACGCCGACGCCGCGCTGGTCGGCAAGCTGACCTTAATCGCGAAAAAAATCGCTGCCGAGCTTGGCGTGGCGGATTCCGGTTATCGGTTAGTCAGCAACTGCAACGCCGACGCGGGGCAATCGGTGTGGCATATTCATTTGCATTTATTGGGTGGGCGGGGGTTGCAGTGGCCACCGGGATAATTGGGACGCGCGTTTGCGCGAGGCATCTTGCGCTCGCCTTCGAGATAGACGTAGATGCTGGAAACGAGAGTGTTGAGCACTGATAGAAAGGACACCTTTAATCCAACCTGTTTACCATTTTTCGACATGCCTCCAAATAACCAAAGAAGGAGCCATCACTACAGAAGAGCACTTCTATGTGGAGCTTAATTTCAAAGGCTGCTCGATATCGCTGCCCACCGATGTCAAGATATTCGACGGTAGCATCAAGCGCGGGAATATCCAGAATGTGGTCTTTCGCAAA
>JAHFQD010000267.1:0-2575 GCA_023266455.1 Candidatus Muproteobacteria bacterium | reverse complement strand
ATGGAAGCATTACCGGTTCTTTTTGAATCGCCGCTGGTAATACATAATCGATCACGTTCGGCAGTCGATTCATTACTACGCGGTCACCTTGACCTTCCCACTTTATAGACAACGCTCCACTATCTGCCACAAACAAAGCTTGCGTCGAAGAACGATGAGCCAGCGTGTTCACCTCTTTCACCATCTCATTCAATGGGAACGACCAATTAACAATAATGTTTCTTGCCGCACCCAAACCAATATTGTGAAGTGGAATCGCGAACCATGGTGCAGATGTAAATTGATTGCTGGATTCAGACGCACTAACCCAATTGTCCGGCAACGACCTTTTCACCGAACCATTTCCTTTGATAAGTGTGCGCGGTATAACGAGTTCGGGGCGATATGACGCTTCACGCTGTTTGGCAATTTCGCGTACGGTCCGGAAAGTCGCGAACGCAGAGGCAAACGCGGCAAAGGCACCAACGGCGGTAAAAAGTCCAACACCAAGCGCAATAACCTGATCGGTTGTCATACGTCGACCTGCCCTTGTCGAACGCCTGATGGACTTTCCTTCACGAGAGGAATCTCATCGGATTCCTGTTGGATGCAGCATTTTTTTCGACATGGGATTGATATCGCTGAGCATCTTGACCCCAGTCAAAGTAGATACCGCATTCAGCGTCTTTGAGTTGCGTGCCCGCTTGCATATCGATGGTTAAATGCACTGAGCACAAGTGCAGTGACACCGAACGTCCAACCAGCGCTGCGTATACATCGAGTTGATAATCGCCGGCTAAAAACTCGAAGCGCGTCCCGTCTTCGGGAAGTAAAAAGTGATGATTGCATACAACGCCGGTCTCACCGACATAGACGCCGCTGCCTCGGGCTAGATTGTCATCCCCGTATACCCAGATGTTAAACGTCTGGCGTGTCTCGCCACGACGCAACGTAACGAACATGCTTTCAATGATGTGCCCACGTTTCCCCGTACTGTAAACCAGCGAACGCAGAAAGACCTTGGACTTTGCTGGTACTCCGTTGTGAGAAACGCCATCAGGACCGAAGAACACGATGGTAGGCTTCGTCATGCGTACCGTACCGCGACGAAGCAACGTAAACCAAGCCGTCATGACCGAGACCGCGAGCGCCACTATCGAAATGGAGATGGAAACGATTTCAGTCATTCTTCTTTTACGGTTGCCAATACGCGACCAAGAATGGGGTAGCCCGCTACACCAGCCGCCGCATTTTGCAAGCGGATTATTTTCTGCGGGGAGGATTCTGTTTTAGACAAAGTCGGAAAGCAAGCGAGACATGCAACTCATTGATCACTTGGGATCCCTTATAGACGCAACTTATCTGATGAAGTTGTCTGCAACATGTAATAGCAGGATGGCGACTCATGCCAATAACATATTTATTGTGCGCCCCATATGGTGCATGGCGAGCATCGTAGGCTTCGGGTTTGCGCCCAAAGGATTGCCACTAGGACAGCGGCGACGGCGACCCAAAGCTGAGAAACACAGCCATGGTTGCGCCATCTTGAGGTGTGTTTCTTTTGGTTACTTTTCTTTGCACAAGCAAAGAAAAGTAACTCCAGGGTGCAGGCGCGGAAACCACCCGCAAGTTAATGTCTTACACGACGATCGCGCGGAGCGCGAACAAACTACACATTCCACCCACCCCCCAACGCCTTAAACAAATCCGCAATCGCCGCGCGATGCGCACGCAACGCATCGCTACGACTCAACTGAGCCGCGAGCAAATTACGTTCGGCATCAAGCGTGTCGAGCTGGCTAGCGATACCGTTCTGATAGCGCAGCTTGGCTAGACGCAACGTATCGCGCAACGCGGCGACGCGCTTGTCTTCCGCTTCGAACTGCTCGCGCGTTTTCGTTTGCGCGACAATCGAGTCGCGCACTTCGCGGAACGCGTTTTGTATCGATTGTTGATAATGCCCTAACGCTTGGCGTTGACGCGCGTTCGCGGCGTCGACCGTGGCGCCGACAGCGCCGGCGCGGAACAGCGGTTGCGAGAGCCCAACGGCAGCACGCCAGGTACCGGCGGCGCCGGTGAACAGCTCGCTAAGCACCGAGCTTTCGTTGCCGAAATATCCGGTCAGCGAAATCGTCGGGAAGTATGAGGCACGCGCCACGCCGATTTGCGCGTTCGCGGCGATGAGATGCTGCTCCGACTCCACCAAATCCGGTCGGCGCAACAAGAGTTGCGACGGCAGATCTTTCGGGACAACGAGCGTCGGCGTAGAACTATCGATTTCTGCATCGTCTCGCGTCGAGGTCTGTACCGCAATTCCTTCGACGATGGCGCGTGGACTCTTGCCCAGTAACACCGCCAAGGCGTTTTCCTGTTGCGAGCGCAGGCGTTCGAACACTGGCAATTGCGCGCGGGCGGCCAGCACTTCGGCTTCGAGTTGACGATATTCGAACTCCGAAATCGCGCCGACTTCGAAACGCACTTTCTGCAACGACAGCGACTCGCCGCGCGTATCGATCGAACGCTGCGTCGCCGCGACTTGTTCGTCCAACGCCTGCAGCGCGAAATACGCGCGCACGATATCGGCGGCGAGCGCGAT
>JAHFQD010000266.1 GCA_023266455.1 Candidatus Muproteobacteria bacterium | reverse complement strand
CCAAAAGCATTCAAGTGGCGTTGTTGCCTCATACGTTGGATTTCTGCGAGGACCCGCATGCGGTGCTACGCGAAGTGCATCGTGTTCTCGCCCCGGAAGGACATCTGGTATTGACTGGATTTAACCCCATTTCGCTTTGGGGGTTGCGGCGATTATTCGCGCATTGCCCACGTACGATGCCCTGGTGCGGTAACTTTTTACCGTTAATGCGCGTGAAAGATTGGCTGGCTTTGCTCGATTTTCAGGTAACGCAAGGCACGATGATGTATTACCGGCCGCCGTTGCAGCATGAAAGCGTCATGGACCGTATGCACTTTCTCGATAAGGCCGGCGACCGTTGGTGGCCGTTAATGGCCGGGATTTATATGGTCGTGGCGAGGAAGCGCGTGGTCGGCGTTAAACCGCTGCCGGTCCAGTGGAAACGTAAACGTCTTGTCGGTTCCGTGGTTGCGCGGCCGGTGGCGCGCGGCATTATCCTCCCATTCCATCGACCTGAAATAAAACGCGTTGGATAAGGTTTTCATTTACACCGATGGCGCGTGTCGCGGTAACCCCGGTCCTGGCGGTTGGGGCGCGCTGATGCGCTATCGTGATCAAGAAAAAGAACTTTACGGTGCCGAGCGTATGACGACGAACAACCGCATGGAGCTTATGGCGGCGATCGCGTCCTTAGAAGCACTCAAGCGTCCGTGCGAAGTAACGCTCACGACCGATTCCGAATATCTCCGCAAAGGTATCACCGAATGGTTGGCACAATGGAAGCGGCGCGGCTGGAAGACGGCGGCGAAAGAACCGGTGAAGAATCAGGATCTATGGGAACGTTTGGAACTTGCAACGGCCGACCATCGCATTCAATGGGATTGGATCAAGGGTCACAGCGGGCATCCCGAAAACGAACGCGCGGATGAGTTAGCAAACAAGGCGATAGACGAAATGTTGGCGTAGTTTGTTTCGCACGCGGGATGCGTTAGTCTCGGTTTCACAAATTCGTCGCTTGGACTCGGAATGACTCGACAAATCGTCCTTGATACCGAAACCACGGGCCTAGAGCCCGCGGAAGGTCACAAAATTATCGAAATCGGTTGCGTCGAGATCGTTAATCGGCGCCTGACGAAGAATAGTTACCATCAATACCTGAATCCGGATCGTGAGATCGACGCCGCCGCTATCGAGGTACACGGCATCACGCTCGTGCAACTCAGCGATAAGCCGCGGTTCTGCGATGTTGCCAAAGATTTTCTCGAATTCGTCAAAGGCGCTGAACTCATCATTCATAACGCGCCGTTCGACGTCGGATTTCTCAATCATGAGTTGTCGTTAATGTCCCGCGACGGTGCGCCAGTGCGTATCGAAGCGCACTGCGGCATCATCGATACCTTGAAACTCGCGCGGTCGATGCACCCCGGTCAGAAAAACGACCTGGACTCGCTATGCCGGTGCTATAGCGTCGATAACTCGAACCGTTTGCTGCACGGCGCTTTGTTGGATGCCGAGATTCTGGCGGACGTCTATCTATCGATGACGCGGGCGCAAGCCGGTTTCATCGAGGATGCTTCGAGTCCGGCCGCACGGACGAATGCCGCGACGGTGTCGACCGGCGTGAAGCGAGTAGCGGCGGATCGGCCGTCATTAACTGTTATCGGCCCGACAACGGAAGAACTTGCGGCACACCAGGCTTGGTTGGACGAAATCGACAAGAAGAGCGGCGGAAAATGCGTATGGAAGCGCGTGGCGATCGAGTCGTAACGATCGAATCGGTTATTTGAATTTGGGAAAGGGCGGCTACTCGACCGCCCTTTTTTATCACCCAGAGATAATAACTTTTGTTTTAAAAATTAAAGACTTAATATTTATTATTAAAGTGTTATCTAGTGGTTTAGTGACGGTGATGATGCTCTCCCACATTCGCTGTGTCGGCACCGTAACCGCGTAACGCGTCGTACTGTTTGATCTGTTCGGTGGTCAACGCCATGCGCGTGGTGAGATGCGCGCGTAGGTGGGTATAACGAAGCTCCGCCTGTAACCGAGCGAGCTCGTTCAGACGTTGCCGCAGCGATTCGTCGACGATATCGCCACTTACAAACGCGCGGTCCAATTGACGTTCTTGGTCCACGATTTTCTTTCCCAGTTGTTTGGCGTTGGATTCCATCTCCGTGGAAATCGTCTCGATTTGTTTGCGTTGCTCGGCCGTCAACTTGAGTTCCGACGCCAGTTCCAACACATGTTTCGGGCCGGGGTAGTGGTTTAGCTCCGCGGCTTTGGCATAACCCATTCCCTTGCCGGCAAGATATTCGTCGACTTGGGTAACGGAAAGCGCTTTGATGTCCTGCCTCTCCTCGCCGGTGTAGGGCGATGACGCTGAGGCGACAGTAAACGTCGTAAAGGTAAAGACGGTAGCGATCGCAAGGCGTTTCATTTTTTATCTCAAGCTGACAGAAACGCTGAGTGTGCGTTAAGCTGACGTTCCATGCCAGAACCCGTAGTCAGCATTGTCGGCGTCAGCAAGCGTTTCGAAAGCGTTATCGCGGTAGACGACCTCAGCTTCGATATCCTCGCGGGATCCATCACCGCTTTGCTCGGCGGCAACGGCGCTGGCAAAACCACCACGCTTTCCATGTTGCTCGGCTTATTGTTGCCGAGCGCTGGGCGTATCTCGATCTTTGGCGAAGACATGTTGCGTCATCGTTATCGCGTGCTCGCGCGGATGAATTTCTCTTCCCCGTATGTCGATTTGCCGCGGCGCTTATCCGTGCGGGAGAATTTACTCGTTTACGCGCGACTCTATGGACTGCGCGATCCGGCGCGGCGCATCGCCGAACTGGTCGATGAATTACAACTCGGCGAGATGCTCAAACGTCCTTACGGCGAGCTGTCGGCTGGGCAAAAAACGCGAGTCGTTATCGCTAAGTCTTTGCTCAACGAGCCGTCGTTATTGCTGCTCGACGAACCGACGGCCTCGCTCGACCCCGATACCGCGGACTATGTTCGCGGATTATTGGAGCGTTACAAAATCCGCACCGGCGCCACCATCGTGTTGGCGTCGCACAATATGTCCGAAGTCGAACGGCTTTGCGACGATGTGTTGATGTTACGCGCGGGACGTTTGGTGGATCGCGGTACGCCGGCGGCGTTGCTCAAGCGGTATGGACGGAAAAATATGGAAGAGGTGTTCATCGACATCGCGCGCGAACGCCGAATCGAACTCGATTTTGAGACAGCGCGCAAATGACGACACTCTTGCGAGATGAACCGATTCTTGTCGGATCGCTGCGCCGCATCGGCGCGTTGGTCGCGCGGCATGTTTATTTATTGCGCCGTTCCGGACCGCGCATTTTAGAATTAGCGTATTGGCCAACGATGCAAATGATCCTTTGGGGATTCATCACGGTGTTTTTGGTCAACCACAGTTCTTGGGTGGCGCAGGCGTCGGGTGTGTTGATCTCCGCCGTATTGTTGTGGGACGTGTTGTTCCGCGGACAGTTGGGCGTGGCGTTAGTGTTTATGGAAGAG
>JAHFQD010000265.1 GCA_023266455.1 Candidatus Muproteobacteria bacterium | reverse complement strand
TTGGCATCGGGGTTATTCGCTAGCGGAGATTTCCCGATCGTTCATTGGTATCCTTAGGCGATGTCCGCTGTACGCTTTCACCCCGCCGTCGCCGCCTGGTTCGAGCAGCATTTCAAGCAACCCACGGAACCGCAGCGTCGCGCCTGGCCCGTAATCGCTGCCGGCCGGCATACGCTAATCGCCGCGCCGACCGGCTCTGGTAAAACGCTGGCCGCGTTTCTCGCCGCCATCGATTCGCTCGTACGCCAAAGCCAGTCGACGAAATTGGAAGATCAGACGCAAATCGTCTACGTCTCCCCGCTCAAAGCGTTATCGAACGACATCGAACGCAATCTGCAACAACCGCTGACCGGCATCGACGCCGAGCTGAAAAAACTCGGCTTGCCCGAAGCTGGTATCCGCGTATTCGTACGCACCGGCGACACCACGCCCGCCGATCGCGCGGCGATGAAGAAACAACCGCCGCACATTTTGGTAACGACGCCAGAGTCGTTGTACCTGCTACTCACGAGCGAATCTGGACGCATGATGCTAGCGAGCACACGCAGCGTCATCGTCGATGAAATCCACGCCGTCGCCGCTACCAAACGCGGCGCGCATTTAGCTCTATCGCTGGAACGGCTCGATGCGCTGACCGGCCGGCGCGTGACGCGCATCGGTTTATCAGCGACGCAGAAACCGATCGAAGACATCGCGCGCTTCCTCGTCGGCGGCGACGAGGCGTCCCCTTGCACCATCGTCGACACTGGCCACGTACGCAAGCGCGACATCGCGCTTGAAATCCCCGGCTCGCCGTTGGAAGCGGTGATGTCGGCAGAAGTCTGGGAACAGGTCTACGACCGCTTAGCGCAGCTGATTCAAGAACACCGCACGACGCTGATCTTCGTGAACACGCGCCGTCTCGCAGAACGCGCGGTGCGGCATTTGAGCGACCGCATCGGCAAGGAACACATCACCTCACACCACGGTAGTCTCTCGAAAGAAAGTCGGCTGGACGCGGAGCAGCGTTTGAAGAGCGGTCAGTTGCGCGCGCTGGTCGCCACTGCGTCGCTCGAACTCGGCATCGATATCGGCGATGTGGATCTCGTGTGCCAGCTCGCTTCGCCGCGCTCGATCAGCACATTCTTGCAGCGTGTCGGACGCGCCGGCCACGCGGTCGGCGCGATTCCCAAGGGTCGTTTGTTTCCGCTGTCGCGCGACGAATTGATTGAAAGCGCCGCCTTGCTCGACGCCGTGCGTGCCGGCGAACTCGATCGTCTGCGGATTCCGCCGCACCCGTTCGACGTGCTGGCGCAACAAATCGTGGCCGAGGTCGCCGGGCGCGAAGAATGCGCCGAGCAAGAATTATACGAATGCTTCAAACACGCGTATCCGTATCGCGAATTGAAACACGAGGATTACGTCGAGATCGTCCGTATGTTGTCCGACGGTTTCAGTACGCGTCGCGGACGACGCAGCGCCTATCTGCATCGCGACGCGGTCAACGGCAAACTGCGCGCTCGCGATGGCGCGCGCCTGACCGCGCTCACCTGCGGCGGCGCGATTCCAGACACAGCCGACTATAAGGTCGTGCTGGAACCTAACGGTTTGATGATCGGTACACTCAACGAAGACTTTGCCATCGAAAGTATGGCTGGCGACATTTTTCAACTCGGCAACCATTCTTACCGCATCCTTAAAATCGAACCCGGCATCGTGCGCGTCGACGACGCCAAGGGCGCGCCGCCGTCGATCCCGTTCTGGCTCGGCGAAGCACCGGCGCGCACCGACGAATTGTCAGCCGCCGTGTCGCGCATGCGCGAGACAATCGACCGGCAGATCGGTCCGCATATCACCGCCGAATCGCTGCAGGCCACCGGCGAATGGCTGGCGCAAACGTATCAATTGAAATCTTCCGCGGCGCAACAAATCGCCGATTACCTGACCGCCACCAAAGGCGTACTCGGAACGATCCCAACGCAAAGCACGATCGTGCTGGAACGTTTCTTCGACGAAAGCGGCGGCATGCAGCTCGTGATTCACTCGCCCTTCGGCGGACGCATCAACCGCGCGTGGGGCCTGGCGCTGCGTAAACGTTTTTGCCGCCAATTCAATTTCGAGTTGCAGGCGGCCGCGACCGAGGACGCGATCGTTTTATCGCTCGGCGAGACCCACAGCTTCCCGCTCGAAGACGTCGCGCGTTACTTGCACAGCAACAACGTTGGCGATGTGCTGGTACAAGCGCTACTCGATGCGCCGTTGTTCACGACGCGTTGGCGCTGGAACGCCACCATCGCGCTCGCGATCAAACGTTTCCGCGGCGGCAAACGCAATCCCGCGCCGCTGCAACGCATGGATGCGGAAGATTTGATTTCGATCGTGTTCCCGGATCAGATCGCTTGCGCCGAAAATCTGCGCGGCGAACGTGAAATACCCAATCATCCGCTGGTCAAACAAACCATCGACGATTGCCTGCACGAAGCCATGGACCTCGACGGCTTTACCGCCCTGTTGCGCGCCATCGAACAAGGCGAGGTGCGCGTGCTCGCACGCGACCTGCCGCATCCTTCGCCGATCGCACAAGAAATTCTGAACGCGAAGCCATACGCGTTTCTCGACGACGCACCGTTGGAAGAACGCCGCACGCAGGCGGTCATGAGTCGACGCTGGCTCGACCCGCTCGAGGCCTCCGAATTCGGCCGTCTCGATGCGGAGGCGATCGCGCGCGTACGCGCGGAAGCCTGGCCCGAAGCCACCGACGCCGATGACCTGCACGACGCGCTGTTGATGCTCGGTAGTATCGAAGAAAACGAGGGCCGCGACGCCGGTTGGGAAACCTTGTTCAACGAATTATTAAACGCCCGGCGCGCGACGCGGCTGCGCAGCGAGCGCAAAACATTCTGGATCGCGGCGGAAAAACTGCCTCTGCTGCGGACGGTGTATTCGCAAGCGACGTTAGATCCTCTGATCGCCACGCCGGCGGAATTCGAAAATCACGCATGGACTCGGGAAAGTGCGCTGACGGAATTGGTGCGCGGCCGACTCCAAGGCGTCGGTCCGATCACCGCGCCTACCTTAGCGGAACGGCTCGATGTGACGGTGACGCTGATCGATGCCGCGCTGCTCGCGCTGGAAGGCGAAGGCTTCGCCATGCGGGGACAGTTCGAGAGTACGACTCACACTAGCGAATCAACTCTCCCTCTCCTTCTGGGAGAGGATCGGGGTGAGGGTGACGAAGGTTCTCCTCGCTCCAGTATCCCTCACCCTCATTCCCTCTCCCGGGGTGAGAGGGAGGCAAGCCGAGACGCACGCGCACCTCATACAACCGAGTGGTGCGAACGTCGCCTGCTGGCGCGCATTCACCGCTACACCGTCGATCGCCTGCGCGCGGAAATCGAACCCGTGACGGCGTCGGATTTCCTGCGTTTCTTGTTCGATTGGCAAGGACTCACCACCGACCCGCGCCCAGAAGGTCCGCAAGCGTTGGCGACTATCGTCGAACAACTCGAAGGTTTTGAAGCAGCGGCGACGGC
>JAHFQD010000264.1 GCA_023266455.1 Candidatus Muproteobacteria bacterium | reverse complement strand
CCGGACTTACCAACGGTACGACGTATAGTTTTCAAGTGAGCGCGGTGAATGCCGCCGGCGAAGGTACGAAATCATTGTCGGTGAGCGCAACACCGACCGCACCGGCAACCGGCGCTTGTATTGGCGCGCAATATACGCCGGGCGGTCCTGATCCATGGGGCGGTTGCTGGCCGGGTTTGTATAACACGGGTTATCCGAAAGGACTCGCGGGCGATACGCGAACACTGGTGACGCTCACGGCTTATACGGGTTCGTGCACCATTCAAACCGCGGGCTTGGTGATCGACTCCAAGACCATCAACTGCTCGCCGCTGAAAATCTGCGCCGCCAATGTCACTATCAAAAACAGTTTGTTGAACGGCCACATCGATCTCGACACCTGCGTTCAAGGTGTGAGTCGAGATGCGTATTCGGTGACGGTGCTCGATACCGAAATCGACAACGGTACCAACGATGCGAGTAGCGCCGGCTTTACCAACATCACCATGCGGCGCGCCAAGATTCACGGCGGCATGACGTCGATGATGAATTGCGGCAGCAATTGCGTGTTAGAAGATTCGTATTTATACGGCCAGTACTTACCGCCCAATTCCGCGACGCACCAAGGCGGTTTCCTGGCGAACGGCGGCAATAATAATTTGGTTAAACATAATTCGCTCGCTTGCGACACGCCGGGCAATAACGCCGGCGGCGGCTGCTCGGGTCCGTTGAATTTGATCGCGGATTTCGACGTGATATTCGACGTCGACATAAATAATAATTTGCTCGTCGCCAATCCCGATGCGTCGTACTGTTTCAGCGGCGGTTATTCGGACAGTTCCATGAAGCCGTTAGGAAAATCTACCCACAACATTCGCGTGCGGAATAATATTTTCCAGCGCGGCCCGAATGGGAAATGCGGTTATTGGTATCCCATCACCGGGTTTAACAAGGACGACGGCAGCTCGGTGCCGGGGAACGTGTGGGAAAATAATTTCTGGGATGACGGCACGGTGATTACACCGTAAACGGTCGTCGTCTATTTATCCGTCAATGCTTTAAGTTTTTGCGCACGCACCGCTTTCGGTTCGCGCGCAAGTGTTTCCGCCGCACGGTAGAACGCCGGCAAATTGCCCTGTTGTTGGGCTAACAACGCTTCGAACGCCGGAACGTAATCGCTGTATAAACTCACCGAAATAAATTTCGCGTTGTTGAGCTGTTGCATCCAGCGATCGAAACCGACGTAGTCGTTCCAGTTCGCTTTGAGTTTTTGATACGCCCCCCGCATTTCGTCGAGCAGCGCCTGTTTTTGCGCGCGCTTATCGTCGTCCGGTAGGGTCGTTGAATACAGCGTTTGCAAACGCGCGCGATAACGCATGAGCAGCGCCGTGACTTCTTCGCGTCGGCGGTGGCGTTCGAGGTAGCCCGCGAATTCCGTTTGTCCGTCGTGTGCTGCCAACCAACGGCGCACGCCTTCGCGTTCGACGGCCATCGCGAAAGATTCGGTAAACGCCGTGTCGTCGGGCGCGCGCAAACGCTGATGCGCCAATTCATGAAACAACACCGCGGCGAGATCGGGCTCGGAATTGGCAAGCATGGTGTTGAACAAGGGATCGCTGAACCAACCGGACGTCGAGTAAGCGGTGATACCGGCGACGTACACGTCGTAACCCTCGGCGCGCAGCGCTACCGCTTCGCGTTCCGCGGCCGCGTGCGAGAAATAACTGTGATACGCGCTGCAACCGAAAAATAAAATGCACCATTCTTTCGGTGCGAGCGATAACGCCGGCGCGGCGAAGACGTTCCAGATCGCGAACGGCCGTTCGAGATCCGCGTAGCGGCGATAGCTTTGGTTATTCGGCAGCGCCAACTCGCGGCTGGCGAATTCGCGAATTTCGAGTGCTTTCGTCAGCTGGGTTTTGAGCGTCGGTGGTGTCGTCGGATCGTCGATGATTTCCGCAATCGGTTTCGCGCGATTCATGATCTCGCTCTGTCCGCGCGCGGCCTGTGCGTAATATTGGAGATCGGCGCAACCGCCGAGACATAATAAGACGGAAAAAATAATGGCGACGCGATGCATGGCGCGCCCTAGGCGATCACCGGATGTTCGCGCCTGAAGACGTGAGCTAAGTGATAAAGTAACACCGAGGCATAAACGGATTTTGAGGGCATCACCGTGAAAGTTTATCTCGTGGGCGGCGCGGTGCGCGATAAGTTGCTGAACTTACCGGTACAAGACCGGGACTACGTCGTTGTCGGCGCGACGCCGGAAGAAATGGTCGCGCGCGGATTCAAACCGGTCGGCGGCGATTTTCCGGTGTTCCTCCATCCACAAACCAAAGAAGAGCACGCCCTCGCGCGCACAGAGCGCAAAAGTGGTCGTGGTTATAAAGGCTTCACGGTTTACAGCGCGCCCGACGTCACGCTCGAAGACGATTTACGCCGGCGTGATCTCAGCATCAACGCCATGGCCGAGGACGAGACGGGAAATTTAATCGACCCGTTCGGTGGCGCCGATGATTTGCGCCATCACTTGTTGCGTCACGTGTCCCCGTCGTTCGCGGAAGATCCGGTGCGCATCCTGCGTGTCGCGCGGTTCGCGGCGCGCTTCGCACATCGCGGCTTCCGCGTCTCGGGCGAGACGCATGCGTTGATGCGCTCGATGGTCGCGAGTGGCGAAGTCGATCATCTCGTGGCGGAGCGTGTGTGGGCAGAATTGGAAAAGGCGTTGACTGAAGAAACGCCGACGCATTTTTTCGACGTGCTGCGCGACTGCGGCGCACTCGCCAAATTATTTCCCGAAATCGAAGCGCTGTTCGGCGTGCCGCAACCGCCGGAACATCATCCCGAAATCGACACCGGCGTGCATACCATGTTGGTGCTGGAAGCGGCGGCGCGGTTGTCGCCGGAACCGAGCGTGCGTTTCGCCGCCTTGCTGCACGACCTTGGCAAGGGCGCGACGCCGAAAGAAGAATGGCCGAGCCATATCGGCCATGAAGACCGTGGCGTCGAACTCGTGCGTGGGTTGTGTCGCCGGCTACGCGCGCCGAACGAGTATCGCGATCTCGCGGTACTGGTCTCACGCTTTCACTTGCATTGCCATCGCGCGCTGGAGCTGCGACCGGGGACGGTGTTGGAGGTGCTCGAAGCGCTGGACGTGTTCCGTAACCCCGATCGGCTCGAGAAATTCCTGCTCGCCTGCGAGGCGGATTTCCGTGGGCGACCGGGTTACGGCGAGAAGCCTTATCCTCAAGAAGACCTATTTCGCCGGTCTTTTCAGGCCGCGCGCTATGTCGACGCCGCGGGTATTGCCGCGGCAAATCAAGGCGATGGTGAGCAGATCGGCGTCCGTGTACGTCAGGCGCGAATTGGGGCGATTAAAGCGATATTATAAGCGCCCGGTTACACCCCACCGCGCTGCGGTTCATCTACATTAAAACGTCGTGACTACCCGTTCCCCTACTTCTCGCTCGGCGAAACGCCGGCAAAGCGTGCCGCGCGTCGGTTTCGTCAGTCTCGGTTGCCCCAAGGCGCTGGT
>JAHFQD010000263.1 GCA_023266455.1 Candidatus Muproteobacteria bacterium | reverse complement strand
GGTAATCCGCCACCGCCCAGTGATATTTGTATTTGAGATGCGCTTTCACCAATCCCGCGATCATCGGCGCGACGCCGCCGAGCTGGGCGTGACCGAACGCGTCGCGTAGACCTTGGTCGGACAAGAATTTGCCGTCGGGGCCTTTTACGCCTTCGGACACCACGATCGAGCAATAGCCGTGGCGCTTCACCATCTCGTCCACGCGCGCTAAGAATTTAAGTTGATCGAAAACGATCTCGGGGAACAGCACCAAGATGGGTATTTCAAGATCTTTCGTGGAAGCCAAGGCGCCGGCGGCGGCGATCCAGCCGGCGTGCCGGCCCATGACTTCGAGCACGAATACCTTGGTCGAGGTCTTGGCCATCGATGCCACGTCGAGCGAGGCCTCGCGCGTCGATACCGCGATGTACTTGGCGACGCTGCCGAAGCCCGGGCAAACGTCGGTGATCGGCAAGTCGTTGTCGACCGTTTTCGGTATGTGGATCGCTTGTAGGGGATAACCCATGCGCTCGGCCAGTTGCGACACCTTAAGGCAGGTGTCGGCTGAATCGCCGCCGCCGTTATAAAAGAAGTAACCGATATCGTGGGCTTTGAAAACTTCGATCAAACGCTCGTACTGTGCGCGATTCTCTTCCAGCCCTTTGAGTTTGTAACGGCAGGAACCGAAAGCACCGGCAGGCGTGTAGCGCAGTGCCTTGATGTTGGCGAGCGGTTCCTTGCTGGTATCGATTAAGTCTTCTGTCAGCGCGCCGATGATGCCGTTGCGGCCGGCATACACTTTGGCGATTTTTTTCTTGTACTTGCGGGCGGTTTCGATAACGCCGCAAGCGGAAGCGTTGATGACGGCGGTGACGCCGCCGGATTGAGCGTAAAAAGCGTTTCTGGGCTTGGCCATGGGTATTCGTTCCGACGTTTCTCTTATTTGCATTCGCATTGTGAATTTGGCCGCCACGCAAGCGTTTTGCGCCGGCGACATCGCGGCCTAGATTACCTGATTTTTCGGCCATTTGGAGGGCGACGCGCGCGCATGGTTCAGCCGTAGCCAATCGCGTGTAATAGATCGGTAACCATTGACGGGGTCGGGGGGGATTGTTAGTTTAGCCGCCCATCGATGCGCCCCGAGGCTGGAGCGCGCGTCTCGAAGTACAACAAGCCAACGTCAGAATTCGAACAGCGAGACCACTATGCGGATAGTCTTACTCGGAGCACCGGGTTCAGGCAAGGGAACACAAGCCAAGCTGTTGGTGGCGAAATACAACATTCCGCACGTTTCTACGGGCGACATTCTTCGATCTTCGGTCACGGCCGGTACCGATTTAGGTAAGAAAGCCAAGGCCGTCATGGATGCCGGACAATTAGTGTCCGACGACATCGTCCTCGGTTTAATTCAAGAACGTTTCGCGCGCACCGACGCCAAGAACGGTTTCATCCTCGACGGTTTCCCACGCAACATTCCGCAAGCGCAAGCGCTCGACGCGATGCTCGCGCGTTTGGGACGGCCGTTGCAGTTATCGTTGCTGGTCGATGTACCGAACGACGTGTTAATGAAACGCATCACCGGTCGCCGCAGCTGTCCGTCGTGCGGTTCCGTGTTCAACATTTATTTTTCGCAACCGAAGACGTCGAACAAGTGCGACAAGTGCGGCACGGCGCTGCAACATCGTTCCGACGACAACGAAGCGACGGTACGCAGCCGCTTACAGGTTTACGAACAGCAAACCGCGCCGTTGGTGGCGTACTACAAGGCACAAGGCAAACTGCGCACCGTGCGCGGCACCGGTTCGATCAACGAAATTTTTAAGAGCATCAGCGATATCGTCGAAGCCCAAATTCGTCCGCTCGCCGACGTGATGCATAAGATCGAAGAAGAAGAAGCGGCGAAGGCCGCTAAAGTTGCGGCCGAGAAACTGGCCGTTAAAGAAGCGGCGAAGGCCGCGGCCAAAGCCGCCGCCGCCGCCGCGAAAGCGGCGAAGAAGCCGGCTGTGTTGCCGAAAGCCGGCAAGAAAGTCGCGCCGCCGGCCAAGCCGTCTAAAAAAGACATCACGGCGAAGAAGGCTCCGCCACCGAAAGCCAAACCGGCGAAGAAACCCGCCCCGGCGAAAGCGAAACCGAAAGCCAAGGCGAAACCCAAACCGCCGAAGAAGCCGAAGTAAAAACCGCGATAAAACAAGGGCCCGGCAACCGGGCCCTTTTTGTTTTATCGTTAAGTTAATATCGGCGACGGTTGGAGCACCGCATGAAAAACGACCAAGGAAAATTTCCCCGCGTACGTATGCGCCGCATGCGCCGCGATCTCTTCTCGCGCCGCTTGATGCGCGAGGTACAGCTGTCGGTCGACAACCTGATTCAGCCGGCGTTTATTACCGAAGGCAAGGACAGAACTGAACCTGTCGCCAGCATGCCGGGCGTGCAACGCATGAGCGTCGACTGGCTTCTGCGCTATGCAGAAAATTTAATGCATCTTGGCGTGCCGGCGATCGCGTTGTTTCCCTCCATTCGGCCGTCAGACAAAGACAACAAAGCCAAAGAAGCCTATAACCCTCAAGGCTTGGTGCCGCGCGCGGTACGCGAGTTGAAGAAAAATTTTCCCGAACTCGGCGTAATCACCGACGTTGCACTTGATCCGTATACCGTCCACGGTCAGGACGGCTTGATCGACGCTGATGGTTACGTGCTAAACGATCAAACCGTGACGGTGTTGGTGAAGCAAGCGTTGGCGCACGCCGAAGCCGGTGCAGATATCGTCGCGCCGTCGGACATGATGGACGGTCGCGTGAAACACATCCGCGAAGCACTCGAAGAAGAAGGGCTTATTCATACGCGCATCCTCGCGTATTCGGCGAAGTATGCGTCGAATTTTTACGGCCCGTTCCGCGACGCCGTCGGTTCGGCGAAAAACTTAGGGCAAAGCGACAAACGCAGTTATCAAATGGACCCCGCTAATTCCGACGAAGCGCTGCGCGAAGTAGCGTTCGACATCGACGAAGGTGCGGATATGGTGATGGTGAAACCCGCGCTGCCTTGCCTCGACGTGGTGCGACGGGTGAAAGAAACGTTCGGCGTGCCGACGTTCGCGTACCAAGTCAGCGGCGAATATGCGATGTTGATGGCGGCGGTGCAAAACGGCTGGCTCGAAGAACGCGCTTGCGTTATGGAGAGCTTGCTCTGCATCCGGCGCGCCGGCGCCGATGCGATCCTGACGTATTTCGCCGAGAAGGTCGCCGGTTGGATGAAAGAAACAGGTTGATGTCTCCATGTTGACCATCGCGGATCCCGCGCCGGACTTCACGCTGCCTGGAATTTATCGCGACAAAGCGAGCGACTATCGCTTACGCGACAAGCGTGGTCGTTGGCTGGTGTTGTTTTTCTATCCAAACGATTTCTCATTCGTTTGTCCCACGGAAGTGAAAGGCTTCAGTCGTTTAACGCCAGCATTCCACTCGCAAGGTGCGGATATTCTGGGCGTGAGCGTGGATTCGATAGACAGCCACCGCGCGTGGATTCAAGAAATCGGCGGCGTCGACTATCC
>JAHFQD010000262.1 GCA_023266455.1 Candidatus Muproteobacteria bacterium | reverse complement strand
GAGCGCGTCGATAAGAATGGATTTACCCGCGCCGGTTTCGCCGGTGAGCACAGTGAAGCCGGATTCGAAATTCAGTTCCAGCGTTTTGACGATTGCGAAATCGCGGATGTGCAGAGATTGCAGCATTAATGTAGCCCTACTTCGCTGTGCTCCGTTCGTCTTGCCATATGTTATGTAATGTCGTCCTACGTCGACGCGAAGCTGTTCACAGTTGACGCCCCCAATGCATCTTGCGGCGCAGCACATCGAAGTACGAACGTTCTTTCGGATGCACCAATTTTACTGAGATGTCGGCATGGCGCACACGCACGCGGTCATTGTCTTCGAGCGAGAACGTCGTTTGTCCGTCGAAGGTGACGTGCGCGTTTTGCCCCGGCGTGGTGACCGTCATCATGACTTCGACAACGCTTTCGCCCGATACCACAATTGGCCGATGCGACAACGTATGCGGACAGATCGGCACCAGCACGATGGCGTGCAGATCCGAATGAATGATCGGTCCGCCCGCGGACAACGCGTAAGCGGTGGAGCCGGTGGGGCTGGCGACGATGATGCCGTCGGCGCGCGTAGCGCTGACGAACTCGCCGTCGAGCCAAGTTTCGAATTCGATCAGGCGCGCCAATTCACCCTTGGTGATGATGACGTCGTTCAGCGCATATTCTTCATGCACTTTTGCGCCGTCGCGCAACACTTCGGCGTGCAACAGCATGCGCTGCGTGATCTTGGCGTCGCCGTCGAGAATCTTGCCGACTTCTTCGGTCATGTGGCCGATGCGCACATCCGCGAGAAAGCCAACGCGGCCGAGGTTGACGCCGATGATGGGCACTTGATGCAGCGCGATGTGGCGCGACACGCGCAGAATCGTGCCGTCGCCGCCGATGACGATCGCCAGATCGATAGCCGCGCCGATGGCGTCGATCGGCTGACTCGGCGCGATCGAAGAGGGGAGCAGTGTCGCGGTCGATTCCTCGACCACGACTTTCAGCCCACGTTTTTGGAGATAACCGACCAGGGCGGCGACGTGTTCGCCGACTTGGGAATCGCGGTTTTTTCCGAAAATACCGACGGTTTGAACCGATGGCTGCATGCTTAAGGTGACGTCATAGGGTAAATAGCGAACATGCACGAAAACTAACATGCGAGCCGCCGCTGGCCAATGTGTAATTTCCGGCTAGCACTCGCTTTTCGAGAGTGCTAAATTTTCGCTATGTCATTAAACCCTCGTGCCGAACTTCTTCTTAAAGCGTTGATCGAGCGTTACATCGCCGACGGCGAGCCGGTCGGTTCGCGCACGCTCGCGCGCAGCGTGGGTCTCGATTTGAGTCCAGCAACGATCCGCAATGTGATGTCGGATTTGGAAGAACTCGGTTTCGTCGAATCGCCGCACACGTCGGCGGGACGCGTGCCGACCGAACTGGGTTATCGTTTTTTCGTCGACACGCTGCTCAAAGTCCAACCGCTGGCGCCGGGCGAAGTCCGACGTTTGCGCGAAGAGTTCGATCCGGGCCACGATCCGCAGCAACTGATGCACACGGCTTCGCAGCTTTTATCCGAAGTGAGTCATCTTACCGGTATCGTCATGGTGCCGCGGCGCGACGATCAGATCGCGTTTCGCCATCTCGATTTCGTACGGCTGGCGGATAAACGCATTCTGGCGATTTTGGTGACGCAAGACGCGCAAGTGCATAACCGCATTCTAACCACCGATCACGAATACAGCGCGTCCGAACTTGAACAGGCGGCGAATTATTTCAACACCCGTTACGCCGGCGTGTCGGTGCGCGATATCAAACGCGGTTTGTTGAATGAAATGAAACAAGCGAGCGACGATTTGAGCCGCATCATGCAGCTTGCCATCCGCGCCGCGGGCGAAGCGCTCGAAGGAGAATCGGAGGGCGACGATTTATTTGTGCGTGGCGAAGAGAAGCTCATGGATATTCCCGATCTCGGCGACATCAAAAAGTTACGTCGCTTGTTCGAGGCGTTCAATACCAAGCGCGATTTGCTGCATTTGCTTGATCGCAGTTTGCGCGCCGGCGGTGTGAAGATTTTTATCGGCGCGGAATCGGGTTACGATGTGCTCAGCGATTGCAGCGTTGTGACCGCGCCTTATAGTATCGACGGGCAGATTGTCGGTACCCTCGGCGTCATCGGCCCGACGCGCATGGCCTACGATCACGTGATCCCCATCGTCGACATCACTGCGCGCTTGTTATCGAGCGCGTTGAGTGTTGGCGAGCGGTCCGCGTCGCTTGAAAAAGAAGATCAATAACCCCACCTAGTCCAAAACTTTTCTTTAATCGTTCAATCATTTTTAGGGAGTCGGTTTAATGAATTCCGTCGATTCTTCACCTCCATCGCCCGCACCAGAAGACGATGCTGCTGGCGCGGATGCGCAATTCGAAGCGCTTACGAAAGACTTGAGCGCGGCGCGCGCCGAGATCGCCGATCTCAAGGATAAATTCCTGCGCGCCAAGGCCGACGTCGAAAATATCCGCCGTCGCGCGGACCTGGACGTTTCCGCCGCTCATAAATACGCGGTTGAACGCTTCGCTTCGGAAATCGTCGCGGTGCGCGACAGCTTGGAGCTTGCCCGTACCGTCGAGTTAAGCGGCGATCCGAACGTGTTACAAAAAATGCATGAAGGCTTGGAGTTGACGTTGAAGTTGTTGGACGGCGTTTTCCAGAAATTCGGCATTACCCTGCTTAATCCAAAAGGCGAAAAATTCGACCCCAATCGGCACCAGGCGATCAGCGCTGTCGAGTCGGCCGAAACGCCGGTGAACCACGTGGTAAACGTGGTGCAAAAGGGCTATTTGCTGCATGATCGCGTCCTGCGCCCGGCGATGGTGGTCGTGGCCCGCGAAAAAGCTAAGGAAACTCCTGAATCAGGCGCTTGAAAAAGGGCCTATCAACCCCATTTCGTTATAAATTCGAACCCCAGTCGGTTCTGAAATTTCTAGAGGATTAAACATGGCAAAGATTATCGGCATCGACTTAGGAACCACCAACTCCTGCGTCGCCATCATGGAAGGCGGTAAGCCGCGCGTCATCGAAAACAGCGAAGGCGATCGCACGACGCCGTCGGTGGTGGCGTTTACCGAGGACGATCAAGTGCTGGTCGGACAGTCCGCCAAGCGCCAAGCCGTCACCAATCCGCAAAACACGCTATATGCCGTGAAGCGTTTGATCGGCCGCAAGTTCGAAGAAGAGATGGTGCAGAAGGACGTCAAACTCGTTCCGTACAAAATCGTTAAAGCGAAGAACGGCGATGCCTGGGTCGAAGCCAAAGGCAAGCCGATCGCACCGCCGGAAGTTTCCGCGCGCGTTTTGCAGAAAATGAAAAAAACCGCCGAAGATTACCTCGGCGAAGAAGTAACGGAAGCTGTCATCACCGTGCCGGCCTATTTCAACGATTCGCAGCGCCAGGCGACGAAAGACGCGGGTCGCATCGCCGGTCTCGACGTGAAGCGCATCATCAACGAACCGACCGCCGCGGCGCTCGCATTTGGCTTGGATAAGAAACCCG
>JAHFQD010000025.1 GCA_023266455.1 Candidatus Muproteobacteria bacterium | reverse complement strand
GAAACCCAAGAAGTGCAGCGGCATATACAACTGCAATAAGAACGTGTTGACCAACACGAGATCGCCGAGCGTCATGCTGCCGTCGAGTACGTGATAACCGGCGAGCAGCATCAGCAGCGTGATGCCGACGGCGATGATGCAGGCTTGGCCGCCGTTCAAGATCGACAGCGAGGTCTGGTTGCGCACCGCGGCTCTTTCCCAGTGCGACAGCGTGTCGTCGTAGCGGTTCGCCTCGAAGGTCTCGTTGCCGAAGTATTTAACGGTTTCGTAGTTGATCAAACTGTCGATCGCACGCGTGTTCGCTTTCGAATCCATCTCGTTCATCGTGCGCCGAAACACCATGCGCCAATTCGTGATCCAAAGCGTGAACAGGATGTAAACCGTGAGCGTGGCGGCGGTGATGAGGCAAAACCAAACGTCGTATTTGACGAGCAAGATCACCGTGACCAGACCGATTTCGAACAGCGTCGGCAGCACGTTGAAGAGCATGAAATTGAGCAGGAAGCGAATGCCTGCCGTGCCGCGTTCGATGTCGCGCGACATGCCGCCGGTTTGACGTTCGAGGTGAAAGCGCAGCGATAAATTATGCAGATGCTCGAAGACTTTCAGCGCGATATTGCGAATCGACGCTTGTGCCGCCTTGGCGAACACGACGTCGCGTAATTCACCGAGCAGCGAACTCGCCAGCCGCAACAGACCGTAGCCGACGAACAAGGCGATCGGTAGCACCAGCAGCGGCGGCGACTGACCGAATTGATCGACGATTTCCTTGAGCACCAACGGCACGCCGATGTTGGCGAGCTTGGCCAGAATCAGAAACGCCATCGCGATAGCGACGCGGCCGCGGTATTGCCAGAGATACGGCAACAACGAGCGGATAGTTTTCCAGGTAGAGGGACGTTGGGGTGTTTGGGCGGCTTGCACGATGACCGAAGCAGTTACGAAGGCGGCCTATCTTAGCCGATGCTGACGCGCGGCAGTACGTCAGGCGTCGACGCGGGTAATCAATCCGTCTTGTACCCACTGGCGCAAGAAGCCGGCGGCGCGGGCAGCGACGTGTTCGGCGTCGATCCATTCGCACAGGCCTTCGCATAATTCGGCGAAATTAGCACCGTTCAACGCCGCGTCCAGCGCCCACGATTCGTCGACGTCGAGCGAGCGATAGTAAATCGCGAACGCTTGACGCCAAACGATCCAGGTAATCGGCGATTCCGTCTCGCTTGGTTCGTCCGGCGTTTCGTTCCGGGTCAGCGCGCGCCAGATCGGCGGTGCGTTCCAGGTCAATTGCCGACGACGCAGCGAAGGGTGAAATTGCATGCGCATAGTGGGCCACGTCGGCGGCGGCAGCGAAGCGATATGGTCGATGGCGACAACGTCGGCGTTGGCGGCGTCGAAAACTTCGGACGTCGCCCATTCGAAGTCGGCGAGCGCTTGCATTGAATATTCTTCATTCCACGGGACGGTCGCGCGCAAGAACTCGGACAGCCGATGACCGAACCAGCGAATGGAATAGTGCTGCGACGGATGTTGTTCGATGTAAGCCTGACCGATGCGGCGGAATTCTTCGTCGCCGAGCCATTTGTGCAGTTCGGGATAGTTCGCGTCCAAGGCTTCGAGCAAGCGCGATCGATAGGCGTTGGCGTAAACCGAAAGTCGGCCGGCAGCGTCGACGCTGCCGGCGTCGACGATATGCGTTTGAATGTCGCTCGGTTGATCCAGCAAGTGCCGGCGAAATTCCGCCAGCAACTGCGCCAGCGGCGGTTGTTCGGAGGCGTTCATCGATGCGCCGCCACGCGCGGTGCGGCTAGCGTCTCATCCGCGCGCGTGCGCGCGTGATCCAGTTCCGCAAGCAATTCCGCCAGCGGCGGGATGTGATCGTCGCGTTCGATCATGGTCGATACCCGGCCGAAGCGGCGTAGGGCGTGCGCGTACAAATCCCACACCGAATCGACGATGGGATGATCGTGGGTGTCGATGATGATGTCGCCGTTATGTTCATGGCCGGCGAGATGAAACTGCCGCACGCGTTCGGCGGGAACGCCGTTTAAGTACGCGAGCGGATCGAATTCATGGTTGAAACTGCTGACGTAGATATTGTTGATGTCGAGCAAAATCAGGCAGTCGGCGCGGCGCGCGATTTCGCTCAGAAATTCCCATTCCGTCATCGCCGACTGCTTATACGTGAGATAGCTCGAAACGTTTTCGAGCAGGATGCGCCGTCCGAGCGTTTCTTGAACTTGCTGGACGCGCTCGACGACATGACGAATCGCTTCTTCGGTATAGGGAAGCGGCAGCAAGTCGTGCATGTTAGTACCGTGCGCGCCAGTCCAGCATAAGTGATCGGAAATCCATGCCGGCTGTACGCGGTCCGCAAGCGCTTTCAAATTCTTTAAATAGTCGCGATCGAGGGGGTCGGTGCTGCCGATAGACAGCGAGACGCCGTGCATCACTAGGGGGAAGCGTTCACGTACACGATCCAGGTTATGCAGCGGTCGTCCGCCGGGGATCATGTAGTTTTCGGAAATGATTTCGAACCAGTCGACCTTCGGCGGTGTCGGGTTCGAAAGAATTTCTTCGTAATGCACCGGACGCAATCCCAGGCCAAAACCAAGGTAGGGGCGTTCGGAATTAACAGGAGAGGAGGGATTCATCGATAGATACTAAATACCAGGTGCCCGTTAACGGGCACCTGGTTGGCGTAGCACTTACTTCTTCTTTGCTTCCTTGCCGCCCTTGTCTTTGCAATCTTTGGCGCTGACAGAGACCCAGCCTTTACCTTTGCAATCGTTCTTGCCGGCGCAGTCATTCTTGGCGGTTTTGCACGCGCCTTGACCTTTACAACCGTTGGCGCCTTCACACTTCACTTTGTCGTCCGTTCCTTGGCCAGCGGCCATGGCGGGCATCGCCGCGAAAAGACCCGCCGCAGCGGTAGCAATGGCCAAACCGGTAAGTTTCTTAGCATTAAACATTCGTCATCTCCAAATATAAGGTTGTGGAACAAATGCATTACGTCATTACGCAACTATCGGATGTACCGTTTGTCTTGCGTCGCAATACAACGGACCAGACGATTAGTCGATTGCCGAGGCCGCACCTTACAGGTTCGTTTCCGTCCTTGAAAAGCAGGCATCGCCGTGCGGCATCCTACCGTAAAGTATTACGATGAGCAGTATTATCTTGCTGACCGTTTGGTCAGTGTGGAGCGATAAATTTCGATGCGGCAAGCGGGATTTAGCGCGTGCCGGTGCCGTTTTTTATATCGATACCTTTTTTGGCGTTGTCACATTCTTTCTGGTTGAGATACAGCGCTTCGCAACGGAATTTATCGCCGTTCACAACGTCGGGGGATTTTTTGAGGCTGCCGGTGCGTTTGGCGTCTTCGCATTGCTGCGATGTTAGATAAAGGCCTTCGCATTTAACACGGTCGGAGGGCGGCGTTTCCGCCGCGTGCGCGTTGCCGACGAGGACGCAAACGCTTCCCATCACGACCACGAATTGTTTCAGCACGGGGAACATATTTACTTAGACTAATAAGCAGACGCCAAGTTCAGGCCTAGTTCACTTCGTATACCAATTCATTCAAGAATCCGCTGTTGTTACCCGAGGAATCGTACGCTTGCGCGGCGATATACCAAGTGCCAGTGATCAAGCCGAAAAATACGAGCGTGAGGCGCCGAATCAAAGCGTTTGCATAATCGATAATTGGCGCAAATGCGCGATCAATGCACCAGTCGTTTATACCGAATTCGGTGCGGTTGCTCCGCGTTGACGCCGAGGCGACGTTTGCGGTCGGCTTCGTAGTCGGCGTAGTTGCCTTCGAACCAAACAACCTTCGATTCGTCTTCGAACGCCAGAATATGCGTGGCGACGCGATCCAAGAACCAGCGATCGTGCGAAATGATCACCGCGCAGCCGCCGAAGTCGAGCAGTGCTTCTTCTAGCGCGCGCAGCGTGTCGACATCGAGATCGTTCGTCGGTTCGTCGAGCAACAGCAGATTGCCGCCGCTCTTTAAAAGCTTCGCCAAATGCACGCGATTGCGTTCGCCGCCGGAGAGATCTTTGATGAATTTTTGCTGATCGGTGCCGCGGAAGTTGAAGCGCCCGCAATACGCGCGCGACGGCACTTCGGTTTTGCCGATGAGCATGATGTCTTGGCCGTCGGAGATTTCCTGCCACACGGTTTTTTTGCCATCGAGCGAATCGCGCGACTGATCGACGTACGCGAGCTTAACCGTCGAGCCGACGCGCAGATCGCCATCGTCGGGTTTTTCCTGACCGACGATCATTTTGAATAACGTGGTTTTGCCGGCGCCGTTCGGACCGATGATGCCGACGATGCCGCCGCGCGGGAGATTGAACGACAGATCGTCGATCAGCACGCGATCGCCGAAACCCTTCGTGAGATTGCCGGCTTCCACGACGACGTCGCCCAAACGCGGACCCGCGGGGATGAAAATTTCTTTGGTCTCGTTACGCGTGGCGTATTCCTGCGACGCCAGTTCTTCGTAACGTTGTAAACGCGCTTTGCTCTTGGCATGTCGACCTTTGGGACTGGTGCGCACCCACTCGAGTTCTTCCTTGAGCGATTTCTGACGCGCGGATTCTTGTTTCTCTTCCACGGCGAGACGTTTTTCTTTTTGGTCCAACCACGACGAATAATTACCTTTCCACGGAATGCCTTCGCCACGGTCGAGTTCCAGAATCCAACCCGCGACGTTGTCGAGGAAGTAACGATCATGCGTCACCGCCACGACGGTGCCGGGATATTCGTGCAGAAAGCGTTCGAGCCAGGCGACCGATTCGGCGTCGAGATGGTTCGTCGGTTCGTCGAGCAGCAACATGTCCGGTTGCGACAGCAACAATTGGCACAATGCCACGCGCCGGCGTTCGCCGCCGGAGAGCTTCGTGACGTCCGCGTCCCACGGCGGGAGGCGCAACGCGTCGGCGGCGATCTCGAGCTTGCGCTCGAGTTCCCAGGCGCCGGCGGCGTCGATTTTTTCTTGTATTTTCGCTTGGTCTTCGAGCAGCTTGTTCATCTCGTCGTCCGACATCGGCTCGCCGAACTTGGTGCTGATGGCGTTGAACTTATCGAGCAATGCCTTGGTTTCGGCGACGGCTTCTTCGACGTTGCCGCGCACGTCCTTCTTCGGATCAAGTTGCGGTTCTTGCGACAAGTACCCGATGCGGATGCCCGGCATCGGGTGCGCTTCGCCGTCGTGCTCTTGATCGACACCGGCCATGATGCGCAGCAGCGTGGATTTCCCGGAGCCGTTCAGACCCAACACGCCGATCTTGGCGCCGGGGAAAAACGACAGCGAGATATTTTTGAGGATCGCGCGGTTCGGCGGGACCATCTTGGTCACGCGATGCATGGTGAAAATGTATTGACCGGACATGGCGAAGCCCCTTTTGAAGAGGCGCGATTATACCGCTCGGCCCGAGGTTATCGAGCTGGGGTTTTGGAACGTCGGAGATTTACTGCGCCCAGGTGAATTTCTGGGAGTCGGCGGAGGACAGGGTGGACTCGCCGCCAAATTCATAATTGAGCTGCGCGTCGGCTTCTTGGAAATAGTGGCCTTGGACGTAATCGACACCGAGATTCCAAAGGATCGCCAAGTCTTCGGCTTTTTCGACCGATTTGGCGATGACGACTTTATCCAACGATTTCGCGATTTGAACCAAGGCTTTCAGCGACGCCTGCGCGAGGTTGTCCTCGCTCAGGTTGCGGATGTGTGAGCCGGCGATTTTAAGGAAGTCGATCGGCAAATCGCGCAACTGATTCAGGTTCGACATATGGTTGCCGAAGTTGTCGGCGGTGAAGCGACAGCCGATTTTCTTGACCGCGGCGAGGAAGGTGCGTGCTTCGGCGGGTTCTTTGAGCAGCGCGTCTTCGTCCGCTTCGAAAGAAAGATATTTGGGTTTGATGCGCATTTCCCACAACTGCTTCTGCGTCTGCACGATGAGTTCCGGTTCACGGAACGAGGCCGGACACAAGTTAACGAAGAAACGCGCGCGCCGATCTTCGCTATGTAGTTCGCGCAGCGCTTCGAGCGCATGGCGGACGACCCAACGATCGATCACGGACGCGAGGCCGGCGCGTTCGGCGGCAGGCATGAATTGTGCCGCCGGAATAACTTTGCCGTTCTCGTCCGGCAAACGCACGAGTACTTCGAAGAGCTCCGCGGGTTCGCCGTGTAAATTCACGATTGGTTGATAAAAAAGTTCGAAACCGTTTTTGTCCAACGCGGTTTGTAATCTTTCTGTCCACGGATCGACCGCCGCCGTCTTCACCGCGGGACGTCGCGGTTCGGCTTTAAGCGGTGTCGGTTTCGGCGCTGGCACCGCCGCCGCGACGGGCGTCGGAGCGGGTGCGACCGCGAGCGGTTTTTGTGTCGGCGCCGCTTCTGAAAGATTCACGACAGCGGTGAGCGTTGGTACTTGCGGCGGTGTCGGCGCCGCGGTTGGCGCGGCAACCGGTGTCGGGGCGACGCTTAACGTTGGCGTCGGAGCAGCCGGCGCGGCGGCTGGCACCGGTGTTGGCGGCTGCGCCGCACGGTAGACGTCGGACAGCAGTTTCTGCGGATTCGGCGCGTCTTTGCCGATCACAACGGCGCCGTAGTCGCCTTGGAAAGTGAACGTCTTGCCACCTTCGACGAAAGCGGCTTCTTTGATGGCCGTGGCCAACATTTGCCCTGTCGATTTCAATTGTTCTTCGGGTGCGTTCTTCAGCAGGATCGCGAACTCGTCGCCGCCGAAACGCGCGAGCACGCCGTAGTCGCCGAGTTTGTCGCGGAACAAGCGCGCCACTTTGAGCAATACGCGGTCGCCCGCGGCGTGTCCCAAGACCTCGTTGATGGCTTTGATCTGGTGCAAATCGAAGTAAAGGATGCCGCTCAAAATATCTTTCGAACGCGCTTCTTCGAGCGCGGTGTTGAGCGCTTGCAGAAAATAAGAACGGTTGAAGAGACCCGTCAGCGGATCATGTTGATTCAGATACTGCAATCGGCTCTCCGCCGCTTTACGTTTGGAGATGTCGGAGACGACGACCTGAATGCAGGGCTCGCTGTTTAGCGTGATGGACGACGCGCGCAACTCGATATGTATCGGTCCACCGTCTTTCTTCGTCGCCAGGAATTCTTGCGTGTCTTTTTCACCCTTGCGTAGAAATTCTTTGAAGCGTGCTTGATCGTTTTTGTCGATCAAGTTCATGATCGGCACGCCTTCGAGTTCGCCTTTCGAGTAGCCGAACATCTCGAGATAGGTGACGTTGGCGTCGGTGTGCATGCCGTCTTGGCAGTAACCGATCGCTTCGCGTGCGCCTTCGACGATGGCGCGATGTTTACCTTCGAGCTCGTTGAGTTTTTGCTCCATCGCGTAACGGTCGCGGCGTTCGTCGGCGACGCGCAATTCGCGTTCAATTACGGGCACTAAACGGAAAGCTTCGTCCTTGCGCACCACATCGACCGCGCCGGCGCGCATCAACTTGAGCACGTCGGCTTCTTGAATCGTGCGGGTGAACACGATCAGCGGCGCGCGGCATTCCAAACGCTTCGCGACGTCGAGCGCCATCGGCGCACCGAAATGCGCCAGGGTGAGTTCGGAGATGATGACGTCGAAGGTGCCTTTCTCTAGCGCCGATTGCATCGATGCCATATCTTGGATGCGCTGGGTCTTTAGCATGTAACCGAGCTTGCGCAACGCCGTCGCGGCACGATCGGCATCGTCCGGCGAGTCGTCAATAATCAACAGGCGAAGTATTTTTTTATCCAAGGAAGGGCACTCTCCTTACTTAACATTAGTACGTCGGGGCAGGCGTCGAGCCGCACGGGCGACTTATATTTTAGAGGGGGAAACTGCAAATAAATCCCAACGAAAACCGCCGCTTATCGTCAGGCTAACTCACTTAGTTGTCAATTTAGAGAACGAAGCTAGATTTAGTCTAGATAATCCTATACCGAAGTAGTAGAAGGATTATCGTATACCAAGACGGGTGCGGTGCTTCTTTAAGGAAAAAGAAGGAAATACCTCAGGGGGTAGCACGAGGGCAGTAAACGCCGCACCATGGACGGCGCTGTAATCACGCCCTTTTAGGAGAGATTGGACCTCATGAAAAAAGCGCGAGCCTCTAGAATCGACAAAAATTTTACTCACGTCGCTTCACCCTACGGAGAAAAGCTAAACAACCTACTAGTCAGTCCCGAACGCGCGGCGGAGTTGAAAACCGCGGCACGTGATTTTCCTTCCCTCGATCTTACTTCGCGCGAACTCTGCGATCTAGAAATGCTGGCCATCGGCGCGTTCTCGCCGCTGACGACGTTTTTGAATCGCGCCGATTACGAATCCGTTTTAAACGACATGCATTTGAGCGACGGCACGCTTTGGCCGTTGCCGATTGTTTTAGAAACACCGGCGAAGAAAGCCGAAGCGTGGACGCCGGGTACACGCATCTCGCTGTGTGACTCTGAGGGTGTAATGGTGGCGGTGCTGACGTTGGAAGAAATATTCGAACGCCATCGCCGCTTGGAAGCGGAAAGAATTTACGAAGCGCCGCAGGGCAATCATCCGGACGTTGGCTATTTATATAAACGTTCCGATTGCGTTTGTATCACCGGTCGTTTGGAAGTCGTCGAGTTGCCGATGTATCACGATTTCACCGCACTCCGGCAAACGCCCGCGCAAGTACGTAAGACGTTGGTTGCGGAGAACAACGCGAACATTATCGGTTATGCGCCGCGTGGTTTGCTGCATCGGGCGCACGTCGAATTCAGCCGTCAAGCGGCGCTGAAACACGGAGCGAGGTTGGTCGTCTTCGCCGCCGTTGGACAGCGCATGATGGAGGAACCTTCGTACTACACGCGCATCCGCGCGATGCGCGCGGCGATGGAGCATTATCCGAAGCACACCGCGCAGTTGAATGTGTTGCCGTTGTCGTGGCGTCAAGCCGGTTCGCGTAGCGTCTTGCTCAACGCCATCATCGCGCGCAACTTCGGTTGCACGCATTGGATCGCGGAGCACGACACGCACGATGTCGGCGAAGGCGCGGCTGGTAAATCGTGCTACGGGCAATATCAAAACATTGCGCTGCTAGAACGGTTTGCCGACGATCATGATCTCAGTCTGATTTCGTTCCGCGATTTAATTCCGGAAGAAGATTGTCCGGAAGTGCTGCTGCGCGATCCGCGCCGCGCCGAAGACGATCGCGTGCGCGAAATTATCCAACGTTTCTCCTATCCGAACGTTTTGCAAGAACTGCAACGGCCTTTCCGCACCAGTGTACGCCGCGGCTTCACCCTGTTCTTCACGGGCTTATCCGGCGCCGGCAAATCCACGATCGCACGCGTGTTGCGCGCGCGTCTCATGGAGCAGGGAGAGCGTCATGTCACCTTGCTCGACGGCGACGTCGTGCGCAAACATCTGTCGTCAGAATTGGGGTTTACGCGCGAGCATCGCGATCTCAACATCCTGCGCCTGGGTTATATCGCGAGTTTGATTGCGCAGCATCGCGGCATTGCTATCTGCGCGCCGATCGCGCCGTACGCGGCTACACGCGCGCAAGCGCGCGCGATGGTCGAGCCGCATGGCGCGTTCATCGAGGTGCACGTTTCGACCTCGTTGGATGTGTGCGAATCGCGCGATCGTAAAGGGTTGTACGCACGGGCGCGTAAGGGATTGATTCAAGGATTCACCGGGATCTCCGATCCGTACGAAGCGCCGATCAACGCGGAAATCGTGATCGACACGGCGATGTTCTCCGTGGCCGACGCGGTGCAACATATCATCGGCTATCTCACGCAAGAGGGGCTGCTGGCACCGCCGGCGGAAATGACTTCCGACAACGTTATCGTGCGCGATCAGGAACGCGAGACGGTATCGCACGTCGGGCTCGACTTATTCGCGTCTCGTTAACATTAAAGTAAGCACTACCCAGAGGGCCGGTTCGGTGTACGAACCGGCCCTCTGCGCTTGTCGTGACAACTCTCTATACGACACAATCCCCTTTCATCAGGATGCTTCGAAGGAACCGGAAACATGTCGAACGAAAAGGTCTATGACGTTCCGTCGGAATTCGCGCGCCACGCGCATATCAATGACGCGAAGTATCGCGAATTGTACGAACGCTCCATCAAGGATCCCGACGGTTTCTGGGCCGATCAAGCGCGCGCGTTCGTCACCTGGTTCAAGCCGTGGAAAAAAATTTCCGATTGGAGCTACGACGCTAAGAATCTCTACATTCGTTGGTTCGAAGGCGGCAAGCTAAACGTTTCCTACAACTGCATCGATCGACATCTGGAAAAGCGCGGCGATCAAGTCGCGATCTTGTGGGAAGGAGACGATCCCAAGCAGGATAAAAAAATCACGTATCGCGAATTGCATCAAATGGTCTGCAAGTTCGCCAACGCGCTCAAAAGTCGTGGTGTGAAAAAAGGCGATCGCGTTTGTATTTACATGCCGATGATTCCCGAAGCCGCGGCGGCGATGTTGGCGTGTACGCGCATCGGCGCTGTTCACTCCGTTGTTTTCGGCGGTTTTTCGCCAGAGTCGTTGAAAGAACGGATTCTCGATTCCTATTGTCGCGTGCTGATCACCGCCGATGAAGGCGTGCGCGGTGGCAAAAAAGTGCCGTTAAAGAAAAACACTGACGCGGCGTTGGCGCACTGCCCCAACGTACACACCGCGATCGTGATCAAACATACCGGCGGCGAGATCGCCTGGGACGCCACGCGCGACGTGTGGTACCACGAGTTAATGGCCAAAGCCTCGGCGGAATGCGCGCCGGAAGAAATGGACGCCGAAGATCCGCTGTTCATTCTTTATACATCGGGTTCTACGGGTAAGCCCAAGGGCGTGTTGCACACCACCGGTGGTTACCTGACCTTCGTCGCGGTAACCCATCAATACGTTTTCGATTATCACGACGGCGACATTTATTGGTGCACCGCCGATGTCGGCTGGGTGACGGGCCACTCCTACATCGTCTACGGCCCGCTGGCCAATGGCGCGACCACAATGATGTTCGAGGGCATACCGACTTATCCGACGTCGTCGCGGTTCTGGGAAGTCATCGATAAGCACAAGGTGAATATTTTCTACACTGCGCCGACCGCGATCCGCGCGCTGATGCGTGAAGGCGACGCGCCGGTGAAGAAAACCTCGCGCGCGAGTTTGAAGCTGCTCGGTACCGTCGGCGAGCCGATCAATCCGGAAGCGTGGGAGTGGTACTACCACGTCGTCGGCGACGGCAAGCGGCCGATCGTGGATACATGGTGGCAGACGGAAACCGGCGGCATGTTGATCACCCCGTTGCCAGGCGCGACCAAACTGAAACCCGGTTCGGCCACGCGTCCGTTTTTCGGCGTGGTGCCGGCGATCGTGGATACCGACGGAAAAACCTTGGAAGGTGAGTGCAGCGGTAATCTTGTGCTCACCCGCTCCTGGCCGGGACAGATGCGCACGGTCTACGGCGATCATCAGCGTTTCGTGGATACGTACTTCAAAACGTATCCAGGCAAATATTTCACCGGCGACGGCGCGCGACGTGACAAGGACGGGTATTACTGGATCACCGGCCGCGTCGACGACGTATTGAACGTTTCCGGCCATCGCATCGGCACCGCGGAAATCGAGAGCGCCTCGGTGTTGCACAAGTCGGTAGCGGAAGCGGCGGTCGTCGGCTTACCGCACGACATCAAGGGACAAGGCATTTATTGCTACGTGACGCTCAAAGTCGGCGTGACGCCGAGC
>JAHFQD010000024.1 GCA_023266455.1 Candidatus Muproteobacteria bacterium | reverse complement strand
TTTCGCAAGTCGAGCGTGAAGAGGGACGACGACAATCCTTGCGGCACGTCGTTGTGCATGGCGATGGCGTCGTCGAGCGTTCGGTAGGTCACGATATATAAGATCGGCGCGAACGTTTCCCGTTGCAGAATCGGTAAATCGTGATGCGCGCGCACCAGCGTGGGTTCCACAAAGTTTCCCGCACGATCCAAAACGCGGCCGCCGTAAATAATCGAGCCGCCGGTTTTCTTTATTTCTTCGATCGCCGCGCGGTAAGCCTGCACCGCCGCGGCATCGATTAATGGGCCCATGAGGGTCGTAGGATCGAGCGGATCGCCGATGCGCACTTGTTTGTAGGCGCCGATCAAACGCGCCACGACGTCGTCGGCGCGCGATTCGTGTACGAGCAAACGGCGGGTGGTGGTGCAACGTTGTCCGGCGGTACCGACCGCGCCGAAAACCGTCGCCGGGATCGCGAGTCCGAGATCCGCGGTTTCATCGATGATGATGGCGTTGTTGCCGCCTAACTCCAACAGACTGCGGCCCATACGCTCCGCGACCCAGGTGCCCACCCTGCGCCCGATGGCGCTTGAGCCGGTGAACGAAATCAGCGGCAGGCGTTTATCTCGAACAAAATGTTCTGCTAACGAATTATCGCCGCTGATAAACAACGAAAAGATCGCCGGGAGATTCATGGCGCGCATGACCTGATTACACAGTCGCTGTACGGCGATGGCGCACAGCGGTGTTTTCGGCGACGGTTTCCACACCACCGAGTCTCCGCAAATCGCGGCGATGAACGCGTTCCACGCCCATACCGCTGTCGGAAAATTAAACGCGGTGATGACGCCGATCGGACCGAGCGGATGCCATTGCTCCATCATGCGATGATCGAGGCGTTCGGAATGCATGCTCAGGCCGTACAGCATGCGCGACTGGCCGACGGCGAAGTCGGCGATGTCGATCATTTCCTGCACTTCGCCATCGCCTTCGGTTTTAATCTTGCCGTTTTCGAGCGCGATCAGCGTGCCGAGCGCGTCTTTGTTGGTGCGCAATAATTCCGCGATCCGGCGCACGGCCTCGCCGCGTTGTGGCGACGGTACCGAACGCCATTGTGAAAACGCTTGCTGCGAGCTTTTTATGACCGCTTCGTAATCGTCAGCCGTGGCGACGCGCACGCGCGCCAGGAGATTGCCGTTGGCCGGATTGACGGAATCGATCGTGCGCGCGTCGGATTTACCGGCCCAGTTGTCGGCGTCCAGGCAAACACCGGCGTTTACGGGCTCGATGCCAAGTCGTTTCAACACATCCATGCGGGTCTCCGGCGAAAATCAATACACATTCTAAAATCTAAAGGTAAGAGTAGGGCATCGGCAATCGACGCGCTCGCCACGTCGACGCCGAAATCGATGCAAAGGATTCATGAGGATTTCGAAATGCGTGGAAAGACGATGGGTGCCTCTGCGGTTCACTTGATCGGCGCCGCCTGCGGTGTCGGGTCGCCGGATGCGCGTTGCGCCGACGGACCCAAACGTCTGCGCGCGCGTTTGATGGCGCGCGGCAAATTACGCGGTTCGTTGATATGGCTCAAGACGATCACCGCGCGTATCGCTAAGAAAGAATCGAAGAAAGTTGCGCCGCGTACACTGGTGCCATTCGCGCGCCAGCTCGCGCGCACGGTGCGTTCCAGCGTCGCGCGTGGCGCGCGGTTCATTGTTGTCGGCGGCGATCATTCCTCCGCCGTCGGTACCTGGAACGGCGCGCGCGCCGGCATGAAGAAACGCGGCGCGCTCGGTTTGATCTGGATCGACGCGCATATGGACGCGCACACGCCACAAACCAGTCCCAGCGGACGACTGCACGGTATGCCGCTTGCCGCGTTGCTGGGTTTCGGCGACGCCAGTCTGACGCGTCTCGGCTTTGGCCGCGGCCCAGCGCTGTTGCCGCAACACCTGTGCTTGATCGGCGCGCGCAGTTTCGAACCGGCGGAAGCGGAGTTGCTCAAGCGTCTCGGCGTGCGGGTTTACTCCATGGAGGATGTGCGCGCCCGCGGTATGGCGATGGTGATGGAAGAAGCGGTGGCGCATGTGCAAAGCGGCACTAGCGGTTTTGGCGTTTCGATTGATCTCGACGCGATCGATCCGCGCGACGCGCCGGCGGTCACAACGCCGGTAGCGGAAGGTTTAAGCGGCGGCGATGTGGTGGCGGCATTGCGCGCTACCGTCGATAACCCGCGTTTCCTCGGTTTAGAAATCGCCGAGTTCAATCCCGATGGTGATCGCGATGGACGCACGGCGGCTTTGATGGAACAGATGATCGACGCGGTGGCCGCGGCGCAACCGCTCGACGCCAGCGTCGATCTCGAACGCCGCTACTGCGCGCGTAACTACGAGCCCTTGCCGGTCGTACTGACGCGCGCCAAAGGCGTTTACGTGTGGGACCTCAAAGGCCAACGTTATCTCGATATGATGGCGGCGTACTCCGCTGTCAGCTTCGGTCATGCGCATCCGCGATTGACGCGCGCGCTGTCGACGCAAGCGAAACGCTTGTCGATGGTGTCGCGCGCGTATTACACGGATCGCCTCGGTCCGTTGGCGCAGCGCGTCTGCGCGCTCACGAAGCAGGATCGGTTCTTACCAATGAACACCGGCGCCGAAGCGGTCGAAACCGCGATTAAGGCGGCGCGCAAGTGGGCTTATAAAGTAAAAGGCGTCATCGACGGACGCGCGGAGATTATTTGCTGCAGTGGAAATTTTCACGGCCGCACGCTCGGCGCCCTCGCTATGTCGAGCGAGCCGCAGTACCGCGATGGCTTCGGACCGTTCCCGTCCGGCTTCGTGCAAATTCCCTACGGTAATGCCGCGGCCTTGGAAGCGGCGATTACGCCGCACACGGCGGCGTTCATCGTCGAACCGGTGCAAGGCGAGGGCGGCATCATCGTGCCGCCACCCGGTTATTTAAAAGCCTGCGCCGACATCTGTCGGCGTCGCAATGTGCTGCTGATCTGCGACGAAGTGCAAACCGGTCTTGGACGTACCGGCAAGTTGCTCGCGGCCGAACACGACGGCGTGATTCCGGATGCAGTGCTGCTCGGCAAAGCCCTCGGCGGCGGGTTGCTGCCGATCTCGGCATTCTTGGCGCGCGAGGAAGTGATGCGGGTGTTCAAACCCGGCGATCATGGTTCGACCTTCGGCGGGAATCCATTGGCTTGCGCCGTGGCGCTGGAAGCGTTGAATTTATTGGTCGAGGACCGTTTGGTGGAGCGCGCGGCCGAACTTGGAGAATATTTTATTCGTAAGCTGCGCGCGTTGCCGCACCCGTTCGTGCGTCAGGTGCGTGGTCGTGGTTTGTTCGTCGGTCTAGAGGTCGACGTCGACATGGTGCATGCGCGCGAGCTGTGCAAAACGCTGCTGCGCCATGGCGTACTGACGAAGGACACGCATCAAACCGTGCTACGTTTCGTGCCGCCGCTGACCATTACGCGTGCGCAACTGGATGAGGCCGTCAAACGTATCGCCCGCGGGTTTGACGATACCGAGATCACCCCCCGATCCGGCACCGCCGCGGGTTTTTAGCTCCGCAGCAAAATCAAGGGTTTGTATCCCACCCCCCCCGCCGTCTATCGGCGGGGAATATTTATTGCACATTAATCATGTGTGAACCCGGGAATTTCCCGATCGGGACAAGGGACCGGCTACACGATAACGACATTGTCTTGCCAGGGACGGCCGGCACAAGCTGTCAAACGGGGCGGGGCGAAAATGCCAGTGAAAGGAACGGTGGCGGTGGGGCCACCAATCCAAAAAGACCGGGCGCAGAAGGCCGCGCCGGTACTCGTTCGCAGTCATTCCAGCGCAAGTTTGGCCGCGCGCTATCTCGGCGTCGGCGTTGTTATCTCTTCCGTGATGGTCGCGGCGGCGTGGGTCGCCGATTTCGCGCCGGTGACCGTCGCCTTCATCAGCGTCATTTTGCTCGTCGGCGGTTATCTCACCGTCGACCATGTCGTGCGTCGTCCGTTACAACGTCTGACCGAGGCGCTTAAGGCTGAGAACGCCGGTGGTGGCAAGACGCTCCAAAGCGAATTCTCCGACGAGATGCGCAGCTTGGTCGACTCTTTCGATCACATACGTCTCGAAGCTACCGCGCATCGCTATCGACTGCAAAACGTTTTGGACAACACGTCCGAAAGCGTCGTGACGATCGACAAACAGGGCGTCATTCTCGCCGTCAATCGCGCCACCGAAAAATTATTCGGCTACGAAGTGCGTGAGTTGATCGGTAAGCGCATCGAGCTACTGATCGCGCGCCGATCCGCTAACGTCGATATGAATCGGATATCCGATTGGGTCGGACAAGAACGCGAAGCGAACGGTTGCCGCAAAGGCGGCGGTCATTTTTCACTGGCGATGAAAACCAGCGCGCTCACGGCCGAAGGCGAGACCCGTTACGTCGTGTTCCTGCGCGAAGTCGGCGAGCGTCACGCCGTGATGGAGAATTTGAAACGCGTGGCCGAACGCGATCCCGTCACCGGTTTGCACAATCGCAGTTATTTCCAAGAAGAGTTGGAGCGCGTGGTCGAACGCGCCCAGCGTGTGACGCAACATTGCGCGCTGCTTTACATCGATCTCGATAATTTCAAAAACGTGAACGATAAACTCGGTCCCGCCGCCGGCGATCGGTTGCTGACGGAAGTTGGCGGCGTATTGTTCAAGCGCGCGCGCAAAGGCGACCTATTGGCGCGTCTCGGTGGCGACGAGTTCGCGTTGCTGGTGTACGATGTCGATACGGCCCAGGCCGCGGTTGCGGCAGATTCGTTTCGCGCACTGTTGTCGGAATATCCGTTTCGCCATCAAACGCAGCGCGTGTATGTCGCTTGCTCGATCGGCGTTGCGCCGATCGGTAAAGACGCAGAGTCGTCCGCGATCGTGTTGGCGCAAGCGGAGACGGCGTGCCGCCTCGCGAAGCGCGGCGGGCGTAATCGCACGCGTATCCATCTCGTGGCGGAACAAAATAAATCCGATGAAACGACGTCCGACGCCGCGTGGACGCGCCGGTTGCGCGACGCCATGGAAAACAACCGTTTCGTGTTGGCGACGCAGCCGATCGTTAACGCCCGTTCCGGCGAAGTCGATAGCCAAGAAATACTTTTACGTTTGTGCGATCAAGGCGAGAGCGTGTTGGCGCCGGACGATTTTCTACCGATAGCGGAGCGTCTCGGCCTCGCGGCCGATGTCGATCGTTGGGTGATCCTGCATACGATTCAGTTACTGGCCCAGCAACGCGGTCAAGCGTCGATGCGTTGCAACGTCAATCTGTCGCGTCAGAGTTTGTCGCAACCCGATATCTGCGATCTCATCGCGACGCGCTTGCGCGTGACTGGCGTCGATCCGGCGCTGCTCGGTTTCGAAGTCACCGAGTCGGCGATCGTTGCCGATATCGGCATGGCCGAGGCGTTTCTGACGAAGTTGCGCGGCATCGGTTGTCGCACCTTGCTCGATAATGTTGGTGTGGGCCTGTCGTCGCCGTTCTATTTGCGTCATCTCCCGGTGGACGGTGTGAAGATCGATTTACGTTATATGCACGACCTTTCCGCCAGCCCGGTCGACCAAGCTATCGTGGGGTCGATCGTGCAGCTGGCGCACGCACTTGGCCGATACACCATCGCCGAATCGGTGGAAAACCCGGAAACGCTCGCTGCCGCGCGCGAACTCGGTATTGATTTCGCGCAAGGATTTCAAATCGCGCGTCCCGCGCTACCGAACTGATTTTTCTTTCGCGTTACACTATGTCCGAGTCTCCGCCGGACAAGTTGATGTCATCGCAAAAACCGAGTCACCCCTGGCCGCAAACGATTGCCGAAGCCCGCGCGCTGCAGCAACAACTGCGCGCGCAAGTCGTGACGCGCGACCGTTTCCGTGAAATTAAATATGTCGCCGGCGTCGATGTCGGTTTTGAAAACGCCGGCACTGTCGCGCGTGCCGCGGTGGCGGTGCTCGATTTTCCGGCGCTGACGCCACGTACGCATGCCATCGCGCGGCGCGCGGTAACGTTTCCGTATGTGCCCGGGTTTCTATCGTTTCGCGAAATTCCCGTGGTGTTGGACGCCTTAGCGCAATTGCGTGTCGAACCCGATGTGTTGCTTTGCGATGGACAGGGTATCGCGCATCCACGTCGCCTCGGTATCGCCAGTCATCTCGGTGTTTTAACCGATCTGCCGACCGTCGGTGTGGCGAAGTCGCGTTTGATCGGCACGTTCGGTGCGTTAGCGCAGGAGAAAGGTGCGCATGCGCCGTTGCGCGATGGTGATGAAATTATCGGCGCCGTGTTGCGTACGCGCGTCAATACGCTTCCGTTATTTATCTCGCCGGGCCATCGAGTGAGTTTGGAAACCGCGATCGATTTGGTGATGCGCTGCACTACCAAGTATCGCTTGCCCGAAACCACGCGCGCCGCGCACCGGCTCGCATCGACAAAAGTCGCCGAACTTGAAGAAGCGCAACTGACTTTTCCCGAATAGCGGCGCGGCTTTTAGGCGTCGTAAACGTTGCCGGCGGCGATGAGGCATAATAACCGCCGTGGTCGCCGCAAAGAGGTTCGCCGTGTCGACGTCCGATTCCAATTCTTCTCGTCCAATCCGCCGCGGCCGCGGCGCGCTTAGTAACATGGACGGTCGTTTCGAGTCGCTCGAACACGAAGCCGTGGACGACGGCTGGGGCAGCGCCGATGAGCCTTTGCCGGAAATCAAAACCACGGTACGGATAGAACGCGCACGCAGCATCATCGTGCAGCAGCGCTCGCCGGACATCATGTTCGAGCAATCGATTAATCCCTATCGCGGCTGCGAGCACGGCTGCATTTATTGTTATGCACGACCGAGTCATAGCTATCTCGGCTTGTCGCCCGGTCTCGATTTTGAAACCAAGTTATTCGCCAAGCCCGACGCCGCCAAGCTGCTGATCGAAGAATTACGTCGCCCGAATTATCGCGTGAGCCCGATCGCTTTAGGCACGAATACCGATCCGTATCAGCCTATCGAGCGACGGATGCGGATCATGCGATCGATTATCGAAGTGCTGGCGCAATACGACCACCCATTGAGCATCGTCACCAAATCGGCACTGATCGAGCGCGATCTGGATTTGTTGGCGCCGATGGCGCAGAAAAATCTGGTGCGCGTGTTCGTCAGCGTCACTACGCTCGATCGCAAGCTCGCACGTTCGCTCGAACCGCGCGCGGCCGCACCGCAACGTCGACTCGACGTCATTCGCGCGCTCGCACAGGTCGGCGTGTTGGCGGCGCCGATGATTCCGGTGCTGACGGATCATGAACTCGAATCGATTCTCGAACACTGTGCGCAAGCCGGCGCCGACGCGGCTGGTTACACCTTGTTGCGATTGCCGCACGAGGTAAAGGATTTATTTAAGGAGTGGCTCGACGAGCATTTCCCCAATCGCGCGGCGCACGTTATGAACCTGGTGCGCGACACCCGCGGTGGGCGTGAGAACGACCCGAATTTTGGCACGCGTATGCGCGGTCAGGGCGAATACGCGACGTTGTTGCGTCACCGGTTCCAGCTGGCGTGCCGACGGCTAAAGTTGAATGGACGTTCGGTTTCGCTGGACACAACGCTTTTTCATCCTCCCAAGGCCGATACCCCGCAGCTGAGTCTTTGGTGACGTGACGCCCGATTAATGCGCAGGTAAAGTACGCGTTTCGTCCGTAGAAGGAAGGCAGCGTTGCAACTCTTCTTAGATTACTTCGTGGTGTTGTTCATCGTCGTGGATCCGATCGGCGTGGCGGCGATGTTCGCCGCGTTGGCGCACGACGAAACGCCGCGTCATCGGCGCGTCGTCGCCGCGCGCGGCATCTTGATTGCCGCGGTGGTGTTGGTCGCATTCACGCTCGGCGGCGATTCATTGCTGCATGTGCTTGGGATCAGCATGCCGGCGTTTCAGATTTCCGGCGGGTTGTTGTTGTTCCTGCTGGCCGTCGACATGGTGTTCGCGCGTCACTCCGGGTTGCGGTCGACGACCATCGCGGAACAAAAAGAAGCGGAACACAAAAAAGACATCGCCGTGTTTCCGTTAGCGATTCCATTAATCGCCGGGCCAGGCGCGTTGACGACGGTGTTATTGATGGTGGGTGATCAAGGCAGCGAACCACTCGTGATCGGAACGGTCTTGTCAGTGTTAGCGGTGGTGTTGTTGCTGACGCTGATCGCCTTATGGTTTGCACCTTACATCATGAAGGTGCTCGGTAGGACCGGCGCCAACGTCGTCAGCCGTTTGCTCGGCATCGTACTCGCGGCTTTAGCGGTGCAATTCGTGTTAGACGGATGGATCGCCGCATCGGTGCCGCAGAGCGAAGAATCGGCCGAGGTTATTACGATCTAGCCGTTACGCGGCGATCGGAATTGGTAGGTAATCCACGGGGTTGATGCCGTAGAGCGAGGGTTCCAGCACTCGCTCGATTTCACACGGCTTGCCGTCGCGCGTGACGCACGAGGTGAGATCGATGATCGACGTCGATTCGTAACGCGTGCCGTCGGCCTTGCGCACCAGCGCCACGCGCGGCTTCAACCGGCGTGTGCGGTTCATGGTAATCACGACGCCGACGTCGCCGGTATTGAGCGCCACGACGCTGCCGATCGGATAAATCCCCATACACTGAATGAATTGCTCGACCAGCCCGGCGTGGAATTCGCGCCCGCGCCACTCGTACATGAGTTTGAGCGTGGCATGTGAGGACAGCCCTTTGTGATACGCGCGGTCCGAACTCACGGCGTCGTAGCAGTCGACGATGCCGCCGATCATGCCGAACAACCCGATTTCGTCGCCCTTGAATCCGTTGGCGTAACCGGTGCCGCTGTAACGCTCATGATGGCAGCGCGCGACGTCGATCGCCGCCTGCGGAATGGCCGGTGTGTTTTCTAGAATGTCGACGCCGCACGGAACATGCGTCTTCATGATTTCGAATTCGCCTTCGGTTAATTCGCCGGGCTTGTTCAGAATGTCGTTCGGTATTTTCATCTTGCCGAGATCGTGCAACAAAGCGCCGACACCGAGCATGTGCAACGCGCTAAGCGGTAAACCTAAGTGACGGCCGAAGGCGAGCGCGAGGATGCACACGCGTAGGCTGTGCGTGGCGGTGTATTCGTCTTTATTCTTCAGTTGTGTGAAGCAGGTCAGCGCGTCGGGATTGCGTAATGTGCTGTCTACTAGATCGCCGACGATTTTTTTGGCGCCATCGCCGTCGATGCCTTTGCCAAGCCGTACGTCTTCCATCGCCGTCTGCATAATGGCTTTTGCTTCCGCGTGCGCGTAGCGAACCTCGACCATCTCTTCTTCGAGCAAAGAACGATCGCTATAGGTAGCCGGGAAACGCGGCGAGGAAACTCGTCGGAGCAAGGCACGATCGTCGAAATGTTCCGCCGTCGCAGATGAACTCCCCGGACGCGGAATTTCGACCGACTCGACCGCATGGTGACGTGCACGAGGTTCGTTGTAACTTTCGGGGAGAACAATGTGAACATACTGACAATGGCGCTGTAGCGCGACGATCTCTTCATCCGTGCGGATTTCGAAACCTTGGAACATGAACGGCGTATCACGCCATGGTCGGTCCAGTTCGACCACGTACATACCCAGTTTCAGTTCCTCAACGGTGATTCGCTTGTGCATCGGGCGCGTTGCGTTCCTTCGTATGGGCGCCCTGACTTCGGGACGCTCCCTCGTATCAGCTCAACGAGTATAGCCACGGCGGGAATCTTGGGGAACAGCGTTTGGGGGGACGAAAACTTAAAATGTAGAAACAATGGTATGCGAATCTTAGCCCTATCAAGGAGGACCTGCCGTGAGCGAGCATGTTTATAAAGTAATCGAATTGGTCGGAACGTCCCCGCGTGGTGTGGATCAAGCCATTTCCAACGCTATCACGCGCGCTTCCAAGACCATGCGGCGTCTCGACTGGTTCGAGGTCAAGGAAATCCGCGGCCACATCGAAGACGGCAAAGTCGCCCATACGCAGGTGATATTGAAAGTCGGTTTCCGGCTGGAAGAATAGCGACGTTATATGCGGGTGCTGATATCCGCTTCGGCGTGAATCTTGGCGCGTAGCAGGTCTTCGTAGATATGTTCCCAGGCGTTGCCTTGGGAAATGATGTCGGACACATGGCGTGAAAATTTGGGGTAGCTGTCGAGTTCTTTATCAGCCAGTGCCTCGGCTGTGCGTTCGAGAAAAGGAATGAGCCCCTCGATGCGCCGTAAGCGCTCGCGTTTGGCGCGCATGTCGCGGTCTTCATCCTTAGATTCGAAATAGGCGCCGGGGTTTTCTAGCATCGTCGTTAGCGAACGGTTCAGATTCTGGAAATCGAGGCTGAACATGCCGTAGGCGTGTTGGTACATTTTGAACAGCTCCAACACGTGGTCTTTGATTTCTAACAGCCGCGGAAATTTTTTCAACCCTTTCGCGAAACCGGTGAATACGTCGTGATACGCGGCGGCGCTCTTGGCGGTGTCGCCGTCCTTCTCGCGCATCGCCGGATTCATCGCCATCTGACACATGGCTTTCAGATCAGCGAGCAGGGTTTTAATTTCTTCTTCTTTGGCGCGTGCCTCGCGCATGGCGTTGCGCAAGTGCGCTTCCGCTTCGGTGAAATCGAAGGAAGAAATTACTTCTTGCTTGATGCGCGATTCGACTTCGCCCTGGGTATCGTTCGCGAGTCCGCCGGTCAATCGCTGTTTCAAACGATCGCGCGCGTCACGCGCGATGCGATAGACGTTGGCGTGGCGCGCTTCGTTCTCTTTCATCTGCAAATACATTTCCAGTTCGCGCGAGTACTGCACGATTTTGTCGCTGAAGGATTGCGAGAACGAGATAAAGGGTCCGATGGCGGCTTCGTTTTCGTCGGGACTGGGCGGCGACATTTCGAGCATCACGCGCAACGCCGCGATTTTATTTTCCACCGCGATACCACTGCCGCGGATGGCGTCGAGAATGTTGGCGATCTGTGCGAACGAGCGGCTGATGCCTTGCGTCGTTTTCAAAATATCGATGAGTTTGCGTAGCAGCGTTTCTTCGCCGCTGGTGCGGAGGAATAACGCTTGTAGGCTGTTTTTCGCGTCGACAAGCTTCTCCTTGGGAAGGAGATGATGCTCTTCGATGAACAGCAGTGCCGTCAGCGAGACCAGCGCTTCCCGATGGGAAGGATCGGTCTTTTTAATGCTAATTGGATTGATAGGGTCAGATGGGCTCATGCGTCATTCTTCCAGTACGTGAAAATATAGCATCGTCGGCCGTACTACTTGACGGCTATCGAGCTGGAATGCGCTAATCTGACGGGTTGAATCAGGGGTGCGCCGCCGCCATGCATAGCGGTGCCCATAAAATGATCGGTGTACGGAGATTCGGATAACCATGTTCAAACGCGTCCTGCTGTTTATCGCCACTAATCTCGCCGTGCTCGCGGTGTTGAGCGTCGCGGTGCAAATCATCATGCCCTTGTTCGGGCTCGATTCGGAACGCATGGGGATCAGCATGCCGTCGTTGTTGGTGTTCGCGGCGATTCTCGGTTTCGGCGGGTCGTTCATTTCGCTGGCGTTGTCCAAGTGGATGGCGAAGATGGCGACCGGAGCGCGCATCATCGACAGTCCGCGCGACAATACTGAGCAATGGTTGTTCGATACCGTTCGCCAACACGCCAAACAAGCCGGCATCGGCATGCCGGAAGTCGCGATTTACGACGCGCCCGAAATCAACGCTTTCGCTACC
>JAHFQD010000261.1 GCA_023266455.1 Candidatus Muproteobacteria bacterium | reverse complement strand
GAACGCCTGCATGAACGCGTGCGCCGAGAATTCTGGGGCTATGCGAACGACGAGAAGTTAGACAACGAATTGCTGATCAAAGAATCGTATCGCGGCATCCGCCCGGCGCCCGGTTATCCCGCCTGCCCCGATCACACGGAAAAGCCGACGTTGTTCGCGCTCATCGACGCCACGCGTAAAACCAAGCTCATCCTGACCGAGAGCCACGCGATGTGGCCGGCGGCCGCGGTGAGTGGCTGGTATTTCTCGCATCCGGCATCGGCGTATTTCGCGGTGGGTCCGCTGGGTAAAGACCAAGTCGAGGATTACGCGCGACGGAAAAAGCTGGACCTTAAGACCACCGAGCGTTGGCTCGCGCCAAACCTCGGTTACGATCCCGAATAATAATCGTCGGCGATTAAAATCCGATCGTCATAAAAATTTGACGATCGGTTCGTTTCACCTATGATCCTGTTTCCTTTGACGACAACGGATTTTATTCGTGCAGAGAGATACAGGGATCGTTTCCCAAATTTCCGAAAATCGGCGCGGGCGCCAGATTTTCTTCGGTGTGACGTTATTGCTGTTCGGCGGTGTGGCTTACGTGCTCACGCACGATGTCGTGTCCAGCGACTCGCTGTCGGCCCCCGCGATGACACCGGTCGCTTTACCCTCCCCCAAACCGCTCGGCGATAAAATCGAATTCATCGTACGACGCAACGACACGCTCGAAAGTATTTTCCGCCATCTCAAACTCAGCCTCGAAGATTTACAGCATATTCTGCAAGTCCCTGGGCTGCGCCAACGTCTGAGTCAAATCAAACCGGGCGATAAAGTCACGGTGGTGCACGAAGACGGCGTGGTGCAAACCTTCATGCGTCGCCTCAACGAAACAGAAATGCTTTCCATCATCCGTGGCGATAACGGTTTCGCCGCGCAGGTCGTGAAGACGCCGATCGAGATTCAGAACGCGCACGCCCAAGGCGTCATCGGCACATCCTTATTCAACGCCGCGCGCGCGGCCGGGGTGCGGCCGGACACGGTGATGAAACTCGCGAACGACATCTTCGGTTGGAAAATCGACTTCGCGCTCGACATCCGTCCCGGCGATCGCTTCAGTTTGGTTTACGAACAAAAATATCGCGAGGGCGCTTACATCGGCGACGGCCGCATCTTGGCGGCCGAGTTCGTGAACGCCGGCGAGACACACCGCGCCGTTTATTACGCCTCGGCGGACGGCAATATCGAAGGTTACTTCTCTCCAGATGGCCGCAGCATGCGCCGTCAGTTTCTGCGCGCGCCGCTCGACTTTACGCGCGTGAGTTCGAACTTCAATCTCTCGCGCATTCATCCCATCCTCAACACGATCCAAGCGCATAAAGGCGTCGACTACGCCGCGCCGACGGGCACCATCATCCGCGCCTCGGGCGATGGTCGTGTGAATTTCGTGGGTGTAAAAGGCGGTTACGGACGGGTCGTGATTCTCGAACACGGCGGCACGATTTCCACGCTGTATGCGCATATGTCGCGCTTCGTGCCGAGTCTGCATCGAGGCGATCGTGTGAAACAAGGCGAGACCATCGGTTATGTCGGCGCCACCGGCGCGGCGACCGGGCCGCATCTGCATTACGAATACCGCGTCAATGGCACACACATGAATCCGCGCACCGTGGCGCTCCCGAGCGCCGCACCGATTCCGGTGGCATACGCGACCGATTTCCAAATGCGGTCTAATTCGCTGATTGCAGAATTAACCGGCACGCCGAGCACAAGTGTAGCGACCTTGTCGAAGAATTAATTAGAAATATAGGGTGGGCGCAGCCCATGCGGTCGATAAACAACGCGAGGGCTGCGCCCACCCTACTTAACTGATCGGTAAATTCCGACCGCCAATGCCGATGTCGCCGTCATCTCGGGTATCCCAAAAATAATGCGAAACATTTTTAATGTTACGATTTCGTGTCGTAATACGTTTAGACATCCGCGGTTAATTACACTTCCATAGAGGGCACCGTCGATGGCTCTGAGATGGAATATTTTATTTAGGTAGAATTGTGCTCAACTAGCACATCAGATCAGGGAGAACATCACCTCATGTTGTCGCCTGCGGAAGCTTTTCCAAAAGCATGGCCATGGATTGCCGGCCTTATCGGGTTGGCGGGTCTTTTGCTTGTATTCCTGCCGCAACATATCGCGGCAGGCATTATTATCGCCATCGCGCTGATCATCATCATGGGTATTTTCCGGTGGTTCGATGGCGCGGTGTTCACGCTGCTCAGCGTGGAAAAAGTTCTTGAAGTCCATGATGCCAACGGTGCCCGCGCAACCTTGACGCGGCACATGACCGCTCGCGTTAATCACAAGGGCGTGACGGAGTTCTGGTGCCGTAACATTTCCGCCGACGGAAACATCTCCAACCTAAAAATTGACGGCGCAGCGCCATTCGAAGAGAAGCGCGAAGCTGGAGATCGGCAGGTATGTAAGCGTTTCAACCAGCCTTTGAAACGACATGAACAATTTGAGATGGCGTTATCGTACGATTTAGCGGATTCTTTCCCCGCTCCAACCGAAGGACTCATTCACGTCGTCGAGTCGCCGACCAAGCGCTTACGCCTGGTGGTTATCCTACCGGAGGGCCGTAAAGCGCGCGCAGCACGCATGTTGTTGCGCTTCGGGGGGCAAGTACACAAAGAACTCAATAAACCTACCATCAAAGGTCGACGGATCGAATTCGAAACGGCGTGGTTGAAACTTGGCGAAGAATACTGCTTGGAATGGGACTGGTGAACCCTGGCGGGCTCCCCTACCTTAACCGCCTTTAGTGCCTTGCTGAATCATGGGTAAATCCTCCATAAACGGTAAGCTGACTCACCTCTTCACTGTAGCAGGGGTTTGCGTGACCCTACAACCCCGGTTGTCGGCGTGCCCACTTTCCGCTTTAAAAAGCCATCTTCGGAACGAACAACTCCTAACAACAATATCTATAGCAGTCGCATTCATTGACGTTCGTAGGGAGAAAATACCCTGTATTACCCACTATACTGGCGCGCAGCGTCGAGTAGCCAGTTTTTGAATGCGTGTAGCGCGGCCGAGCCTTGCTTGCTCTCTGGGTACACTAGGTAATAGCCTTTCTCACTGCGCAGCGTCTGCGAACAAGGAATCGTCAGTGTGCCCTCGCCCAGTTCGCCCAGCACAAGAAAGCGCGGCACCAAGGCCACGCCTAAACCGGCACGGGCGGCTTCGACCAGCATCGAGAACAAATCGAAACGCGGGCCGCGCATATTATTGATGTCGTGCACACCGGCTTCGGTGAACCACTGACGCCACATGTCCGGCCGCGCCGATTGATGTAGCAAGGTGAACTTCGCCAATTCGATCGGCTGCAATGGCAACGACTTACCTACCAGACGTGGACTCGCCACCGGCACTAACTCTTCGCCGAATAAGTGTTCGGCCACGGTTCCCGGCCATATCGGATTGCCAAAGTGGATCGCGGCGTCGAACGGGGTATCGGTAAATAAAAACGGTTCGGCATGCGTTGTCAGATTCAACGTAATGCCTTCGTG
>JAHFQD010000260.1 GCA_023266455.1 Candidatus Muproteobacteria bacterium | reverse complement strand
ACGCGGGCACGAAGAACGTCACCGTATAGGGCTCGGTGGTTATCGTTTGGCGTGGTAGCCATGTCGTTTGCCTTAAACGCGGCGCGTCGACAGCGGAGCCGTCGTTGCGCAAAGTTGTCGTGGGTGGTGTCTGCGCCGCGACTTCCAGAGTAACGCGGCAGTCCACTTTGCGGTCGGTGAGAAAGCGCAAGAGCGAAACCAACACCGCGTGGCGCGCGCCACCGGGCACGAGTTCTTTCAGTACAGCGTAAGAAAGTCTGCCGATATAAACGCCGATGCACGCCGCTTGATCCCAATGCCGCTGTCCTAAAACGGTGTCCCGTCCTAAACGGCTGTTAGCGCGGCGCAAGCGCGTGTGGTTGTCGGCCGGAATTTGTCGCCATGCGCCGATAAAGGGCGAGACGCGTGCGTTGCAGCTGAAATAACGAGCTAACACGCGTTCGATCGTGGCCGCGCTGTGGCGTTGGTTCGCCAGTAAACCGGCCAAACCCAACAACGCGCGGTGCGACAACGGTAACTGCGATGCTAAACCCGGCGCAGTGAAGCCGGCGACACCGTCCAAGTATTGCGCTTGTGCTGTGTCTTCCGGTGCGCAATCCGCTAACGCCGGACTAGCGCGCGCCTTGATGAGATAACGCAACACATTCAGGCGGTGATTGAACAGATCGAAAAAATCCGCCATCGCACGATCGCCGTCGACACTCCGCTCCTGCGCCCATTCGGCGTACGCCTCCGGCAACGGACCGACGTTGCCGCCGATGCCGTAGTTTGACGTCGTCACGGTCACGGTGCCGGCAGCGGTTTGCTCTTCGAGGCGCGTGACTTCATTCGCTGGAAACGCCAGCGATAAGTCAGAGCGAAAGCGCACACCGCGTTCGGGTTCAACGCTCGCGCGCCGTAGCAAACGCACAAGCTGATAGAAATCGAAACGCTCGTAGTCGTGGCGGATCTGCTCGTTTAGAGCAGTATCTGATCGCCAGCCAGCGGCGGCCATGTTTTGATCTCCTCTTTACGTTGCTGACTTTCGAGCGTGAGTTGGGTGAATGAATTCACGCTCGCATATAAGGCGAAGAAACGCCGTAACACTTCAGCGAACAGCAACAGGCTGCCGCCTTCGAACCGCTCCTCGTCGAACAATAAGTGGATGGCGATGCCGCGACAGAAGCCGCGCCAGTGCTCGTTGCCGAGATGACGCACGATTGGCGCCGATCGCAGCGCGAACAAACTGTCGATCTGTTTGGCGTTTTTAGGTTCGGAACGCCCCGCGTGCAGGCGCAACATATTCTTCAACGCTTCAAGCGCCTCAGGGCGATCGGTCAACGACAAATGGTTCAAGCTCAACTGCGACACCAGCGCCCAGGGATGCGCGCCGAGTAACGCCGGCGTGCGATGCGGCGTCGGCTTCGCCAATAAACGGATTGCTTCGACTGGACCAGGCCCTTCCAGATGCAGTCGGTCGCCCGCGCGCAACTGCTCGGGCAAGCGCCGGTTGGTGCATAAGGCGCGGCCGCCGATGGCTTCTTTCGGTGGTTGCGCGAGATCCAAGTTCATGTCCAGGAATGAAATGTATAACTCAGTGCCGGGCACCGATTTAGATTGGCTTTCCAGTCGACGCGTGGCGAAGAAATAATCGTTCGATGCCGGTCTGCCGTAGCGCTCCATCGCGAAGTACGGCGCTACCGGGCGCGGGCTGGCGTCGGGTTTGACGGCGGTGATTTCTTCGACGTCATAGATTTCACAAAAGCGATGCGCGGTCTGATCGGCGATCAATCGATATTCGTACTGCTGATGATCCAGTCGCAGCGGTTCTAACGGTTGCGAGTACAGATTCACCAACGGCACGCAATTTAATCGCAGCGTATTCTCCGAAACCCGCAGCGACTTGTCGGCGATGTTTAGGAAAAACAATAAATCGAATTCATTCTCGGCGCCGCGACAATCAAGTCCATGCGCATCGAAAAATAAAAACTTTTCCGGAAACGCGAAATATTCTTGCAGTAAACGATAAGCCGGATGAGTTTCGGTCTTCACCGGCAATACCGCTTCGGCCTCGTCGAAGCCGAGCCATTGCAAGGCGTTGGGCGGCAGCCGGCGCGGCACATCGTCGCCAGGCACCATGACCGCCGCGCCCACGACGTGCGCGGCCAGCGCGTCGTATAAGCGATAAGCCTCGTGGTCTTCGCCATGGAGATAGAACCGCAGCCGTTGCAGCGGCAGGTCTTGAATCGGTCCGGCGCCGATGGCGGAAATACGCACGCGTAACACCGAATACACATCGCGTGCACCGGTTAAAAAATCGTATTGATTTGTCGGTACCAACCCCGCTTCTTGTACGCGCAGCGGCCACAACGGCGTGTCGTAGCAAACGCGGAAACGGCATGGTGCACGCCGGCCGCTGTCGGTGGTGGCCATTGCGAAAGCGTAGCGGTCGCGGGCTAAAGTCCAACCGTTGGCGAAATTAGCGCCATCGGGTTTTACATCGACTTGTACCACCGTCATCGACGGTACCGGCGCGACGAGGTGTGGATAAAGTTGACTCAACAATAAATTCGGAATCGTCGCCTGTTCGGCGTCGAGTTGGTGTTGTAATCGGCCGACGAGAAAGGCGAACGATTGGATGAGCAATTCAACGTGCGGATCGGCGCTTTTGCCGCGACTCAATGCAAGCTCCTGCGCGATTGCAGGATAATCGTGCGCGAAGACCGACGCATCCTCGCGTAGATTTCTCAGCTCCTGCTCGAAGTAATATTTAAGTCCGCCGTTTTTTCCGGTGTTGGAAGCCATCCGGTTATCCCTCGATTCGCAACGCGACGGGGAAATACATCTCTTCGATTTCGTCCGCCGTTTCCAGCGTAGCGGTGATCGCCACGCGATACGGCGACGCGGTAGTCGTGTCGGTTTCGATATTTACGCGCAGATTTTTTAATCGTGGCTCGTAGTATTCGAGCATCCGTCGGATGCGCGCGGCATAACGTTCGAGCGTCGATTGACTGTCGCGACTTAGCTCGACGATGCTTGGCAATCCGCAGTTGAGGATGCTCGGCGCCGCGTCCGCGTCGAAGGCAACGCGGTTGGCGAGGAGGCGCTGGATGTTGTGGCGCACCGCGCGCTTGACGTCGAAATCGGCCTTTGTATTCGGTCCCGCGTCCGCTTGTGTCAGGCGCTCAAACAAGAATTTCATGTCGCCCCCTCTTTATATTTCGGTGAACCGATTACATCGAGAATCGCCTATCGCTTTTAGTCCGTGAATTTTCCGATGACGCGGTTGCGGGCAAGACTCCATCCGGACGACATGATGCCGGCGCGGCTGGTATCGGCCGCCTGTACCGTGTAGTCCCACAGGATCTCGGTGAAGTTGAGTTTGAACTGTTCCGTTGGCATGTCGTCGGGATGCGATTGGAACTGGATCTCGCTGATGAGCGCATCGCGTATCGAAAAGGTAATGATGTTCGCCGTCTTGTCGCCGGAGTTGCGCAGAATGTAAATCTTAGTCGGTTGATCCTGCCCTTTTCCGAGCGGCTGCGCGCGTAGGCAGAATTCGTAAAACTTTACCGACGTTTT
>JAHFQD010000023.1 GCA_023266455.1 Candidatus Muproteobacteria bacterium | reverse complement strand
GAAGCCAAATTAGCCGCGGTAAAAGACGCTATTTTGAACAATTTGCCGTCCTAAAAAGCCCGAGTAAGCCACCTATTTCGGTGCGTCGTAACGGCGCGCCGTCTCCTGCTGTTGTCCCTTGGTTCACCCACACCCCTTCCTTAGAGCGTCTATCCTCTAGGTAACGATCGTTTTTGCATGTAATTCGTGTGGTTGGCATATCTATTGCTCCTAACATCTCAGGAAGCAACGGGGGACCCGCCCCGAAATAGCGGGTTTTATGGAGATTGGATATGAACGGGGTTCAGGTCGTGCGAGAGGGCAACGAGACCCGGATCGTCTTCGAGCCGGTGTTGGATATTACAAGCGCACGCAACCTTTATAGTGAATTAGAAGGCGCGCTCACCGTAGCCGCGCCGTTGACTTTGGATGCGAGCCGCGTCGAACGTGTCGACGCCGCGACCTTGCAGGTACTGGCGGCGTTTTGCCGCGCGGTACGGGCGGCAAACATCGAAATGCACTGGCAGTCGATCAGCCCATCGTTGCGCGAGGCCGCGGCGCTGTTCGACCTCGACGAAATGCTTGGAAAAAAGCAGTGAAACAAATTTCCGATTTAACACACCGGCTTCACGAATCGACGTCACTGGTCAATTGGTGGATTTGGGCCATCGTCGCCATTGTCGCGGCTTGGTTGTGGAGCGCGGCGTTCGTGCCTGTCGCGGTCGCCATCGGTTCGGGCCTGCTGACATTAATAAGCGCATTTCTCATCGGTTTGGTGGGATATCGGCTGAAGGAACATATGAAGGCCAACGACAACAACGAGGCGGCGCCAGCGGCGGCGCCGAAAGCGTCGCTCCAGGAAGAGCTGGAAGCGTTGTTGCCGAAAAGCGAATCACCCGATCCGTTGCCGCAAGTCGACGAGTTGTTGCGTTCGATGGCGACGGAACAACAAAAGCGACACTTGGAAGAATTGCTGCGGCGGTGGGTCGACGTGGCGCAACGTTATGGTGATGCGACATTAAGTCTGCGGAAACAGATCCACGCGGTTACGCAACAGGTCGAGCAGGCCGCGACCACGATCGCCAACAGTTTCCAAGCGGTTATTCATAAAGCCACGGTGCAAGCGCGCCAAGCGATGGAACTTCTCGAAGGTACCCAAGGCGGTACAGTCGACGGCAGTCCGCAATCTCTTAAAGACTTTATTCGCGTATCCGACGAGCGTCTAACGCGCATGGCGGACGAAGTCGTACGCGTTGCCGACCTTTCGATCAAGATGGTGGAAGAACTCGACGCGGTGCAAAAGCGTACGCAAGCCATCGACGGATTCTTGGTGGACGTAGAAAAACTCGCCGACCAAACCAGTTTGCTCGCGCTCAACGCTGACATCGAAGCCGCGCGCGTCGGCGAACATGGACGCGGTTTCTCCATCGTTGCGCACGAAGTACGGCGTTTGAGCAAGCGCTCGCACGAGTTCAGCGATCGCATTCGCCACCACTTAAACGAAGTGCGCGCGAGCTTGAACAAAACTTATGGCGACATGCGCATGCTGTCGGCCGCCGACGTCAAACACGCGCTCAAGATCAAAGACGAAGTTATCCGGCTCACGCGTTCGTTGGACGGCAAAAACCGCGAAGTGGCGCAGACGGTCAGCAGCATCAACGCGCTTAGCCGCGAAATCGCACAAGACGTACAGAACGTGGTGATCTCGTTGCAGTTCCACGACATCACCAGCCAGCAGTTGAACGGCATGTTGTCACCACTCGATGAATTACGGCGCACGCTGTTCCATTTGATGCAAGAGACGTTGAAGCTCGATAAGAGCTTGCTTGAAGGGTTGCCAGGCGATCGCCAATGGTTGGCGCGCGCGCAGCAAGGCCATCGAATTGAATCCGAAATTAAAGTCGACATGACCGATGTTGCTCCTCCGCCTCCAGCGCCTCCGGCGTCGGATCGGACGGATGCCAACGCCGGTCCTGCCGTGGAATTGTTTTAAAGAAGGAGTCGGGCTATGGCAACTATCCTCACTGTCGATGACACCGCCACCATGCGGCAGATGATCAGTTTCACGCTTGGGAGCGTGGGTCATCAGGTCATCGAAGCGACCGACGGCGCCGAAGCGCTTGAAATAGCGCGCGGACGGAAATTCGATTTGGTGATCGCCGACGTCAACATGCCGAATATGGACGGCATCTCGCTGGTGAAAAATTTGAGAACGCTTCCCGACTATCGATTCACGCCGATTCTTATTCTGACGACCGAATCGCAAGATAAAAAACGCCAGGAAGGTCGCACCGCTGGGGCGACGGGATGGATTGTCAAACCCTTCAATCCTGAACAGTTGTTAACGGTAGTTAAAAAAGTTTTGGGATAACCGTGGTCATCGAACTACGCCAATTTCATCAAACCTTCTTCGACGAAAGTCTCGAAGGCTTGGCCAATATGGAATCATCGTTGCTGCGTTTGGAAAGTCACCCCGACTCCAACGCGCTCGATGTGCGCGAGATGTTAAACGCGATTTTCCGTGTCGTGCATTCAATCAAGGGCGGCAGCGGTACCTTTGGCTTCGGTTGGATCGCCGATTTCTCGCATTTACTCGAAGGATTATTGGACGATTTGCGCGAAGGTCGACGCACACCTGATAAGCCGATATTGGATCTCCTGTTGCGCTCGGTTGATTGCTTGCGCAGCCTGCTCGACGCCGCGCGCACCAACGGTACGGTAGACAAACGGCCAGTGGAAGAAGTGACGTTGGCACTGGAAGATTTGCGTCGTACGTCCGCGGAGGGCGAGCCGCTGGAGACGACGGAGAAGGTGATCGTTTCCGCAACCGGTTGGCGCATCGTGTTTCGTCCAACGGCCGGTATTTTTCGCAGTGGCAACGATCCATTACGCATCATGCGCGAGCTGAAGCGCCTTGGCGAGATGAAAGTCCGCTGCGATTTCCAGGCGTTGCCCGCGTGGCGCGAGTTCGATCCTGAATCCTGTTATCTCGGTTGGACCATCGAATTGCAGGGCGATATTTCGCGCCCGGCTATCGACGAGGTTTTCGCTTGGGTGATCGACGACGCCTTGCTGGAAATTTCTCCCATAGCGGCGTCGGTAAAGGTGGCGCAAGGCGAAGCGTCTGCGGAGGCGAGCACCGGGGGCGTCAAATTACACGGAACGTCACTGCGTATCGCGACGCATAAAGTCGACACCCTAATGGATGTCGTCGGTGAACTCGTTATTACTCATACGATGTTGCGGCAGACAGCGACGCACTTTACCAGCGAGGATCTTCCGCAATTGTTCGCGGGGTTGTCGTTACTCGAGCGCAACGTGCGCGAATTGCAAGAAAGCGTCATGAGTATTCGACTGCTGCCGATTAGTTTCATGTTCAGTCGTCTACCACGCCTGGTGCGCGATATCGGCGAACAACTCGGTAAACGAGTGGAGTTGCGGCTCGGCGGTGAGCAGACCGAGCTCGACAAAACGGTTATCGAACGTATCAGTGATCCGATCCTGCATATGGTGCGCAACTCGTTGGATCATGGAATCGAATCGCCGGAAGAACGCCGCGCCGCCGGCAAACCCGAGATGGGTTATATCCGCTTGGAAGCCAAGCAGAAGGGCGGCAACGTCATCATCGAAATCGAAGACGATGGCCGCGGACTGCCATACGACAAAATTCTCGAACGCGCGATGTCGACTGGCGCGGTCGCGCCGAATACACGGCTGACGCCGGAGCAGTTGAACGAAATTATTTTCTTGCCGGGAATCTCCACCAGCGAATCAGTTACCGATCTTTCCGGTCGCGGCGTTGGACTGGACGTGGTGCGCAACAACGTGCGCGGGTTGGGCGGAAACGTTGAGGTCAGTTCCCGTCCCGGCCACGGCACGCGCTTCGTCATGCGCTTGCCGCTGACGCTCGCGATCTTGGACGGTCTCGGCCTCCAGGTAGGCGCACAAACTTACATCTTACCGCTCGTTTCGATTACCGAATCCGTACGTCTGGGCCTGGAAGATATACAGCGTTTGCCTGGCGGCGGAGAAGTGTTCGCGATGCGTAAGGATTATCTGCCGCTGGTGCGATTGCATCATATTTTCGGCATCAAACCGCGCTCTGAAGATGTGTCGCAGGGAACGGTGGTCGTCATCGAAGCCGACGGTAGTCGCGCTGGCTTGTTCGTCGACGAGATTCTGGGGCAACAGCAGGTCGTGATCAAAAGTCTTGAAACGCATTACCGCCGGATCGACGGCATCGCCGCCGCCACCATTCTTGGAGATGGTACGGTCGCGCTGATCTTGGACGCCGGTGGTTTGATTCGTTTAGCGCATGTCAATGCGAACCCGCCGGTCGCGGTATACGACACCACTGCGACCGACTCGGCTTCCGGCACGACGCTGCATTGAGGAGAAAATATTATGCATACGATGACCGCCGCTATCGCTGAAAAGACATCCGCATCCGGAGCGGAACCATTGTATTTGGCGTTTTCGCTGAACAATCAGGATTACGCCGTGCCCATTACGCAGGTGCAGGAAATCCGCGAATGGAGCCGGGTGACGCCGTTGCCAAACAGCCCGCATTACATCAAGGGCGTACTCAACTTGCGCGGCACGATCGTGCCCATCATTGATATGCGGTTGCGATTTCAGCTGGTTGAAAAAGATTATGACGCTTTCACGGTGATCGTGGTGGTGAACGTGCGCGATCGCCTGGCGGGACTCGTCGTCGATACGGTGAGCGATGTGTTGCGCGTCGGTCCCGACGAGCGCTGCACGATGTCGGAATTCGAAGGTCAAGCCAATCGGCCGTTTATCGAAGGACTGGCACAAGTAGATGGTCAGCTGTTGATTTTGCTCGACGTGCAACGGCTAGTGAATCCCGAAGATCTGGCGACGGTCGCCGGATCCAGTTAACAAACCACAGGATTAAAGAGGGGATATTTTATGGACACATTACGCGCAAAAAATATGAGCCTTGGGACGAAACTCCTAGGCATGGCATGCGCCGTCTATTTCATGTTCGTCGTCGGGGGCGCTATCGGTCTGTACCACTTTTCGAAAGTGGTCAGCGTGGCGGAGAACACCTATACCCTCGCGAAGGCCGCCGCCGCGGCATCGCGCGATCCAGCGGTCATGCGAGACGTCGAGGCGGGCTACGACAACGTGCGCGAATCGTATCGCACCGTCATTTGGGTGGCGGTTGGCCTCGCGTCTTCGATCTTGGGTGTGATGGCGGTGTTTGGATATCACTTCAAACGCCGCGTGACGCAACCGCTCGGTGTCCTGGTGGACGCGATGACGCGGGTGTCGCATGGCGATCTGACGGTGTCGGTTCCGACGAAAGACGGGCGGCATGACGAGATTACCGACAGCATCAATGCCTTGAATGTATTAGTCGCTGCGCTCGAAGAAAATATGCGTCAAGTGGCGGATGCGGCGCACTCGGTCTCGGTTGGCACGCATGAATTGACCGCGGCCACCGACCAGCTTTCCTCGTCAGCGCAGGAACAGGCGAGTTCGCTCGAAGAGACGGCGGCGTCGATGGAAGAAATGACCGGTACGGTCAAGCAAAACGCCGACAACGCCATGCAGGCCGATAAACTCGCTATCGAGTCATCCGACGCCGCGAACGAAGGTGTGGTCATGGCGGCCTCGATCAAGCGATCGATGGATCTTATCGACTCCAGCAGCAAGAAGATCGCCGACATCATCGGCGTCATCGATGAAATCGCGTTCCAAACCAACTTGCTCGCCTTGAACGCCGCGGTCGAAGCGGCGCGCGCCGGTGAACACGGCCGCGGTTTCGCGGTGGTGGCCTCGGAAGTGCGCAGCCTCGCGCAGCGTAGCGCGCAAGCGGCGAAAGAAATTAAATCGCTTATTAACGACAGCGTCGATCGCGTGGGCGACGGCGCGCATTTAGTCAGTGTCTCGGGCGCGAAGCTCGAAGGTATCGCTGGCAAGGTGAAAAAGGTCGCCGATCTCATCGCCGAGATCAGCGCCGCGAGCCAAGAACAGGCGTCCGGGATTGAACAGGTCAATCGCGCCATTATGCAGATGGACACCGTCACACAGTCGAACGCTGCGCAAGTCGAAGAGTTATCCAGTACCAGTCAGTCGCTGGCGAATCAGGGCGAACATCTCAAACAGCTTGTGGCGCATTATTCCTTCGGTATGAAAGACGGCGCGATGCCAGACACAAAGTCGCGTTCGTCCGGACGTAAAGGCGATGGCACGGCCTCGAGAGCGGACGACAGCGCGCGGCCGGCGAATGTGCAAGTGCTTAAGCCGAGAGCAGCCGCGCCGAAAGCGGGCGCCGGCGGCGGCGACTGGACGGAATTTTAAACCTACTCACAGCGGTCGCCGGGCGGACTTAATATGAATATTGAGCCGACGGAGCTAGATCTGCCCGCGAGTTTCCTTCGAGACGCTCGCCTGACGATCACCGACCAGGAATTCTGGAAGCTTCGCCATTTCATTCACGAGCATACCGGGATCGCGCTAGCCGATCATAAGCGCGCGTTGGTGTGCGCACGCTTGGCCAAACGGTTGCGGCACCTGAATCTCGCCAACTATGCCGAGTATTACGACTTATTAATGGGTCGCGATCCAGAAGGGCACGAGTTGGCGGAGATGATTAACGCCATCACGACCAACAAAACCGATTTTTTCCGCGAATCACATCATTTTAAATTTCTAACCGATCACGTGTTTCCAGCATTACGAGCGTCGCGCCAGCGACGGATACGGATATGGAGCGCGGGTTCGGCGACGGGCGAAGAGGCGTATACGATCGCCATGACCGTATGCGAGTCGTTTCAGACGATCACGGAATGGGACATCAAGATTCTCGCCTCCGACATCGACACCAACGTTCTCGACTTCGCCGCGCGCGGTGTTTATTCGCTCGAGTCGTTGCAACGCGTACCGGAAGAGTTGCGCTCGCGTTATTTTTCAAAGGGATCGGGGACCAATCAAGGATTTGCCAGAATCAAATTGATGTTGCAGGCCATGATTCGCTTTCGACGGCTTAATCTCATCGACGGAGCATGGCCGATGAAAGGACCGTTCGACGTTATCTTCTGCCGCAATGTGCTCATCTATTTCGATAAATCGCTGCAGCGAAAACTGTTGACGCGTTTCGCGGAGATGTTGCGTCCAGACGGTTATCTCATGCTCGGACACGCTGAAGCGATACATGGATTCGAACCGATTTACCGCGCCGTCGGGCATAGTATTTACCAGCGTCGGGCGGACATATCGTGAACCTCCCTCCCAGCAGCACGCCGCGACCGAATCTGCGCTTGCCGTCGGAAGCCAACGGCGTGCCGCGCGTGACTATTCACATCGGCGGCGTGCGCGCCAGTCGCGAACCGATTTTGCTGGATACCGTACTGGGATCGTGTATCGCGGCCTGTATTTACGATCCCGTCACCGGTATCGGCGGGATGAATCATTTCATGTTGCCGGAAGGCGCGGATCCGGATAACCCGACGAGCACACGCTATGGCGTTAATGCCATGGAATTGTTGATCAGCGAAGTCATGAAACTTGGCGGGGGGCGCAAACGTTTCCAAGCCAAGATTTTCGGTGGCGGGCACGTGCTCAAGATTCGCGAGAATCTCGATGGAATCCCGCAGCAGAATATCAATTTCGTGCATCAGTTCTTACAAGTCGAACAAATTCCGATCATGAACGAAGACATCGGCGGCTATCAGGCGCGGCGCGTGTTGTTTCATTCGCAAAACGCCAAGGTCTATCTGAAGCGATTGGGCATGTCGGAAGCGGAGCGTACGGCGGAGGAAGAAATGGTTTACTTGTTGAGCTTGAAGCGTCAAAAACTGGATGGCGATGTAACGCTGTTTTAATAGCGAATCGCCCAAGTGAATCAACGCAAAAAAATCCGTGTACTCGTGATCGACGACTCGGCGCTCATGCGCCAGTTGCTCACGGCGTTACTCGAAGAAGATTCCGATATCGAAGTCGTCGGCGCCGCGACTGATCCATATGTGGCGCGCGAAAAAATCAAACGCTTGAACCCGGACGTGCTGACGCTCGACGTTGAAATGCCTGGCATGGACGGACTGACCTTCCTAGAAAAACTCATGCGTCTGCGACCGATGCCGGTGGTCATGGTGTCCTCGCTCACCGATCGTGGCACCGAAGCGACGATCCGCGCGCTCGAACTGGGCGCAATCGATTTCGTCGCCAAGCCGCGCGACAACGTGCGCGAAGGCATGAGCACGCTGGCGCGCGAGATCTGCGACAAAGTGCATATGGCGGCGCGCGCGCACGTACGCATGATGCGCGATGCGCCAGCGCCGATCGCCGACGCGGCGCCGGCGAGTGTTGGACGCGAACGCGTTGTCGCGATTGGCGCGTCGGCGGGCGGTACTCAAGCAATAGCCGAAATTCTCTCAGCGCTCCCGGCGCATACGCCGGGTGTCGCCATCGTGCAGCACATGCCACCGAAGTTTACCGCACTGTTCGCGGCGCATTTAGATGCGCGTAGTCAGTTGGAAGTGCGCGAAGCGAAAGACGGCGATCTATTGCGCACCGGTGTCGCATTGATCGCGCCGGGTGGGTTGCACATGGCCGTCATACGTAATGGCAAAGGCTACTCGGTGCGCGTCTATGAAGGTGCACCGGTGAATTTGCATCAACCGGCGGTAGACGTGCTATTCGAATCGGTCGCGCGCGTCGCCGGCGGCGACTCTCTCGGTATTTTACTCACCGGCATGGGCAACGACGGCGCACGCGGATTGCTAGCGATGAAACAAAGCGGTGCGCAAACCGCCGCGCAGGACGAAGCCTCTAGCGTCATTTTCGGCATGCCCGAACAAGCGATACGTTTGGGCGCGGCGGAAGACGTCGTCGGTTTAGAAAAAATCGCGCGACATATCGTGACATGGGCCAGTAAGTCTTAACCTAATCGGCGATATGCGTAAAACGCGATAGCAAAGAAAAAACTATCAGTTCGTTCCCCGCGACCTTCTCGCTAGTCTGCACTCCGACTACTTAACTTGCGGAGCGCCTCGTGAAAACCAAATTTCCACCGGCGTTCGCGGCGTTGGAAGCACGCATTTTGCGCCAAGTGATGCGCCAACCGGCGGTGGAACTCAACATCGTGTCGTCCTGGCCGATCGAACAAACCCGTTGGGCTGTTTGAATAAAAAGCGGCGGTCGCTTTTCTAATGATGACCGGCGGGATCGAGAAATGGCGCCGCTGGATTGCTCGCGTAAAAAATCACCACGCGTAGAGGTTCAGACACGCTGCGGTTGTAACCCGTCATCTTGACGTTCGCCGGTTCGACGATCGCCTGGCCCGCGCTCGCCGTGATGGGTTTACGTCCTTCCAATTCCAACGTGAACGTACCTTCCAAGACGTAAACCGTCACGGGATAACGATGCGTGTGAAAGACCGTTTTCTCGCCCGGTTTGAAACTCGCCGTAAGCACGCGCAGTTCTTGTTCTTCGCTTTGCGGCATACCTTTGACGATTTCGCGTAATAACAAATCCGGTTTGGTCGTGCCGGGGTCGTGCGCCAGCGCCGGTGTGCCGTACATCAGAAACGCGAAGAGTAATTTCAAGCCGATGGATTTCACGGATACGTTCATGTTGATTACCTGTGCGGTGTTTGCGGATTCATTGTGAAAAAGAGTTCGAGAAAACGAGTGGGCGAGCAGGGTGCGGACCGGTGTTCCTTGCCATGTGAAAGTGAGTCGTTGTTACCCACGAATTCCCAATAGGAGTATCCCAAATTTGCCCCGAAACCGGAATTTGCGTTCGCATCATATTGAAACGGTAAGGGGCGCATCGGGTTTAAGGGTCAAGAGCGACCATTCTCAACTTACGTAGGGAATGGCGAGGGTTGATGTAAAAGCGATCGATATTAGGTAAGAATGCTCTGCCACAGTTGACTGCTTCGCTAAAAAACAAAAGGAGAAAGCTCATGTTTCACGGAAAGATTTCTGCGGACATCGCTAAGGGTCTTAAGGTTCTTCGCAGAAGAATCGAGGCAGCTGAAATCCCGTCGTCCAAGCTCGATGAGACACTCAACATCGCGACATGGAACATCCGCGAATTCGGTAAGACGAAACGCTCGGAAGCGGCGATTCATTACATCGCAGAGATATTAGGGCAATTCGATTTGATTTGTATTGTCGAGTTGCGCGACGACCTGACGGATCTCGGACGTGTTCTGAAAATACTGGGACCCTACTGGCACGCAGTTTATTCCGACGCGCGGATGGACGACTGGGGTAACAGAGAACGGATCGCGTTCATCTACGATCAACGCGCTGTCCTACATACCGGTTTTGCCACCGTAGCAAATCCCCCGAGAACCAAGATCAACGGCGAATACAAACCAAAATTTAGTTGGTGGCGTCAGCCGTACACGGCGTCGTTCAGCGCCGGTAATTTTGATTTTGTGATGTTGGCGGCCCACATCCAGTGGGGAACACCCGAAGCGCGCCTTATGGAGTTGACGTCATTGGCAGAATGGGTAGATCTCAAGCGGAAGGAACGGACAACGGAAGACAAGGACATTATTGTTATTGGTGACTTTAATACCGAGAACTCGAAACAGTACACGGCGCTGACAAGCAAGGGTTTGGAGATGCCGAGCAAACTGAAGGCCAAGTCGTTTGGAACTAATCTTGCCAAAGACAAGCGTTACGATCACATCCTTCACTACCCATCCTATTCCGAGAATTTCACGAACAAGGCCGGGTTCGTGGATTATTACACTGGCGGCACCGAAGACATGTTCCCAGGCATGAACTACGAGAAATACACGCGTCAAATGTCGGATCACATTCCATTGTGGATACAGATCAGTACCGACATCGACGGGCAACAGCTCAATCAGATTATCCGAGCAAGCAAGAAATGAATTTTTTATGGTTCGGTAACGTGGCCACCTGTGTGACGGTGGAGGAATTCCAGGAACGATTGCACCAAGTAATGGCAGAGAGCTCACCCCAATGAGCCGTGTCGTTCGTTATCTGTTCGAATACCGAAAATGCGGGCTTGGTTCATTGGCGAAATGTCCAGGCGTGGCTTGGTCATCATCGACGCGGTCAATGGGCTCGAGCGAGACATCCGGTATGGCGAGTATTCGGAGGAAGGTGAATATACCGAGATCGTCGAAACCGTTGACGTTCACTGTCTCGTCGAAATCCCACCCCCGGTTATCCACAGCCTGCCGAAATAACCCCTTGGCCTGCCGTGCCTTGTGGCCCACAATCCCCAACCGGACATACAGGAGACAGTATCCGGCTAGTGCTGGCGCTTGGGATCGAGTCAAATTAGGGGGAGTTTAGAGGTGGCAAAGCAGAAGAAGAGCACGCATAAGGCCAAGAATTCGAATGGCGCCAACGTCGGCTACGAAGCCGAACTCTGGCAAATGGCCGACGCCCTGCGCGGCAGCATGGACGCGGCAGAGTACAAGCACGTCGTCCTCGGTCTGATCTTTCTTAAATACATCTCCGACGCCTTCGAAGAGCAGCACGCCAAACTCGAAGCCGACAAGAAGCAAGGCGCCGATCCGGAAGACCCGGACGAATACCGCGCGCTCAATATTTTCTGGGTGCCGCCCGAAGCACGCTGGTCGCACATCAAGGGCCAAGCCAAGCAAGCCACCATCGGCCAGCTCGTGGACGACGCCATGACCGGTATTGAGCGCGACAACGCCTCGCTCAAAGGCGTGCTGCCCAAGGACTACGCCCGTCTCGGCCTCGACAAGCAGCGCCTCGGCCAGCTGATCGACTTAATAAGTAACATCCGCATCGGCGACGCCGAGAGCCGCGCCAAGGACGTGCTCGGCCGCGTGTACGAATACTTTCTCTCCCAGTTCGCCAACGCCGAGGG
>JAHFQD010000259.1 GCA_023266455.1 Candidatus Muproteobacteria bacterium | reverse complement strand
ACCGCCGTATACCCCCTATTTAAAATGGCCCGCCATGACTCAAACGACCGCTAAAACACCCGATTCGGACGTGCTGGCCGAGGTCCGTCAAGTGTCGCGTCACTACGGGCCGATCCAGGCAGTGAAGAATATAAGCTTCACCGTTCGGCGCGGCGAAGTGTTGGGGTTTTTAGGCCCGAATGGTGCCGGCAAAACCACGACTATGCAGATTTTGTCGGGAAATCTCGCGCCGTCGACGGGCGGCGTACGTATCGCCGGTCACGATCTGCTGGAAGACCCGCGCGCGGCGAAACGCGCTATCGGTTATCTCCCCGAGCAACCGCCGGTGTACCGCGATTTAACCGTCGACGAATATTTGGATTACTGCGCGGCGCTACATCAGATTCCGCGCGCACGGCGCGAATCGGCGCGCGACACCGCTAAACAAAAATGTGGGCTCACCGAAGTCGGCCGGCGTCTCATCGGCAATCTGTCCAAAGGTTTTCAGCAGCGCGTGGGAATCGCCCAGGCGATTATCCATTTGCCAGCGTTGGTGATTCTCGACGAACCGACGGCGGGACTAGATCCGATCCAGATCCGCGAAATCCGCTCACTGATCGCCGAGCTCGGCGAAGATCACGGCGTCATCCTCTCTACGCACATACTGCCGGAGGTCCAAGCGACCTGTGATCATGTGCAAATTATTCATCGCGGCGAAATGGTGTTGAACGATTCCATCGACGGCTTGGCGCGTCGCATGCGTTCGGCGGCGTTGAACGCGTCGTTCCGACGCGCACCGGACGCGCGCGCGCTCGAAGCTGTCGCTGGCGTGCAGAAAGTCGAATTGAACGACAGCGGCCGCGCGCGCATTCTCATCGCCCCGGACGCCGATCCGGCGGAAGCGATCGTGAAACTCGCGGTGCAACGCGATTGGGGCTTATACGAAATCACACCGGAACGTGCCTCGCTCGAACAAATTTTCGTCGAGCTGACAACGGTCGAACCGACACTGGAAACCGTCGCATGATCCTCACTATCGCCTGGCGTGAATTGCGTTCGCTGTTTCTTTCGCCCTTAGCCTGGACCATCTTAGCCGTGGTGCAGGCGATTCTGGGTTTCATCTTTCTCGCGCGTATCAACGTCGTACAAATGTACGCGCCGCAACTCGCAACCGCGGAAGACGCACCGGGTGCGACGGAAATCATCGTTCCAATTCTGTTCAACTGGGCGGCGATCGTGCTGCTGCTGGTCGTACCGCTGCTGACCATGCGCTTACTCGCCGAAGAGCGACGTAACAAAACGCTACCGCTGCTTTTCAGCGCGCCGATTTCGATGACGGAAATCGTGCTCGGAAAATATCTCGGCATTTTGGGATTTCTGTTTTTAGTGATCGCACTCATCGGCATCATGCCGCTGTCGTTGCTCAGCGCGGGATCGTTGGACTTCGGTATCTTGCTGGCCGGGCTGCTGGGGCTGACGCTGGTGCTGGCCGGTTTCGCCGCCGTGGGTTTGTTCATGTCGGCGATGACGCAACATCCCGCGGTGGCCGCCATCGCCACGTTCGGCGCGCTGTTGTTGTTCTGGATATTGGATTGGTCCGGCCAAGGTTTGAACAGCGGCGGTCTGCTGGCTTATTTTTCGTTGTTCAATCACTACAAACCCTTTCTCGAAGGGCTGTTCGACAGCGCCGATATGTTTTATCACCTGCTGCTCATCGGCACGTTTCTGGTGCTCAGCATCCGTCGGCTCGACGCCGACCGCCTGGGAAGTTGAGCGATGCAACAAACCCCACGCACACATTGGTTGTTGCGCACGGCGAACGTCTTTTTCGTTTTGTTGTTTCTCGTCGCCGTCGGATTGCTGCATTGGTTGTCGCGCGAATACAACGTGCATTTCGATTTAACGCAGACCGGGCGGCATACCTTATCCGAAGCCAGCGTCGCTGCAGTTAAGCGTTTGGCGGGACCGCTCAACATCACCGCGTTCGCGTCGCAGCGCGGCGAGCTGCGCGAGCGAATTCAAAACTTGATCGCGCTCTACCGCTACTACAAAGCGGACATCGCCGTGCGATTCGTCGATCCCGACGAGTCGCCGCAAGAAGTACGCGCCGCCGACGCGCCCGAGGGCACGTTGCTGTTTCAACACGCCGAATCCAAGGAACGTTTGGCGCCGCCGATGCGGCTCGATGAAGAAGGTTTCACCAACGCCCTCGTGCGCCTGGGGCACCGTGGCGAACGCTGGATCGTGTTTCTCTCCGGTCACGGCGAACGTAGTCCCGATCGGCAAGCGAATTTCGATCTCTCAACGTGGGCGGCGGAACTGCACAAGCGCGGATTCAAAACACGCGCACTGTCGTTGGCGGAAAACCCGCAAGTTCCCGAGAACGCTGCCGTGCTTGTGATCGCGGGTCCGCGCGCACGGTTGCTGCCAGGCGAAGTGATGGCGATTCAAAAATTCCTGGAACGCGGTGGCAATTTACTCTGGTTGGTCGATCCGGGTCCGCTGCAAGGCCTTGAGCCGGTGGCCGAAACCTTGGGCGTGGAATTGTTACCCGGCACAGCGATCGACCCGGTGTCGGAAAAACTCATCGGCAACGCGGCCGCCATCGTGGTCACGAACTACGGTCCGCACCCGGTCGTACGCGATTTCGCGGACGTGACACTGTTTCCGCAGGCGGGCGCACTGCGTCTGGGATCGCCCAACGATAAACCGGCGGATTGGCAAAGTACGATTTTGCTCGAAACCAAAGACTCCGCCTGGCTTGAATCCGGATCGCTGAACGGGCCAGTGGTGTTCGACAAGGGTAAAGATATAAAAGGACCACTGACGATCGCCGCCGCATTCGCGCGCGCACGTAGCGAGCCCGGCGACCCAGCGAAAGTCGCCGGCGGCAAGCGCGAACAGCGCGTTATCGTTATCGCCGATGGCGATTTCTTGTCGAATTCTTTTTTAGGCAACGGTATCAATTTGGACCTTGGGCTGAGTCTGGTGAATTGGCTATCACGCGACGACGATTACGTCAGCGTACCGGTACGCGCCGCGCGCGATCGACAACTGACGTTTTCTTACGGTCTGCGGATCGCGTTCGTGAGCGTATTTCTGTTCGGCTTGCCACTGGGACTAATCGGCAGCGGGGTCGGCGTCTGGTGGCGCCGACGTAAACGCTGATGCGCTCGCGTTGGCTTTTGAATTCGATTCTGGCGATCGTCATCGCTGCACTCGCGGCGATCGTTTACTTTCGTCCAGGCGGCGAGGAAACCAGTGTCGATCCGTCGCTCACAACGCTCGCCGCTGATACCGTCGGCGAGATCCATATCGTGCGCACGGGACGCGAGCCGATTACGCTGCAAAAAAAGGACACTGTTTGGCGCATGACCACGCCGATCGCGGCGCGTGCTAACCAGTTCAATATCGACAGCCTATTGCGCGTCTTATCGACGACCAGCACTTTCCGCATCGACGCCACTGAAACCCAATTGGCCAATTACGGCTTGGACAAACCGAGCGTACAACTGCGTTTAAACGACGAAGAAATCGTCGTCGGCGCCGCGCACCCGTCGAAACCACAACATTACGTACTGCATCGCGGCGTCGTGCATTTGATTC